>NZ_JADYXH010000059.1:0-721 GCF_015864395.1 Pseudoalteromonas sp. SWYJZ12 | reverse complement strand
GTCAACTCTGGTCCCGAGTACGTCACTTGTTATAATTCCGGCACCAGAGTTGACCGTGCCCCCTCCATCTCGAGCATTGATGACTTTTGCCGCCGTAACTTCGGTGCAGGCCTCGCACCCGGTCAAACCGTGGCTCTACGTTACTGATGGGGATCATTCACCATCCTCCTCAGCGCTCAAGCCATCAACGGCTGTTCATGGTCAGTTGATGGGGACTGCCACAGGCTCCTCCGTAAGCCCCTTGATGAGTGCAACACGAGCGGGGAGAATGGGAAACAGGGTGGATATGTGACAGATGTGTGTGGCCAGTGGAGATATGACCCAGGTTCGAATGGGAGCGATATTTGAACGTGAATGTGAACCACACTGTTGACTCGCAAGCGGATTTGGTTCATGCCCTGGGTCCTGTGAACGTTCTGTTGTTCGACGTGCTACAACGGAAAGGTTTTCAACTCTGTTGAGATCAGGCCCGAGATGACTGGGCACTACCTTGCTGAGTTCTCGTGCTCTTACCGCCCCGTTAAGCACGGTCGCCCCGGTATTGGTGCAACACACTCGTCCCGATTCATTCTTTGGTATCCTCATCGTGGCTGGTGCTCTGACACAAGCCCAGCGTGCCAAATCAGAGGATACCAATGGTCAAGCCCTGAGCCCACATACGAGCTTGAACAACCTTCTGAGCGGTGGTTTGATACTTGTCTCGCGAAATGACAGCGCCAGC
>NZ_JADYXH010000058.1:0-693 GCF_015864395.1 Pseudoalteromonas sp. SWYJZ12 | reverse complement strand
GTTCGATATTCCGACTGCAAAGGGTGCGGAAACGTGGTCGCCAAACGCGTGGCGCATTCGCATGGCACTCAACTATAAGCGCCTCCCGTATCAAACTCAATGGGTCGAGTATCCAGATATCGGGAAGGTCGGACAGGAAATCGGCGCGAAGCCAACGACGCCAAACCCAGACGGCAGCGGCACGCTGCTTTGGACATGCCCAATGATCATCGATCCGAACCACCTCGACGCCGACAAGGGCCGTCTGTCGAAGGAGGAGATCGAGCGCATGGTTGAGGAAGCTGAGAAGTACAAGGCTGAGGACGAAGCTGCCGCCTCTCGCATTACCGCCAAGAACGGTCTCGAATCTTATGCCTACAACCTCCGCAACTCTATCACTGACGAGAAGCTTGCCGACAAGTTCGAGGCCGGTGACAAGGCCAAGCTCGAGACTGCCGTCAACGAGACAATCTCGTGGCTTGACGCCTCGCAAGAGGGTTCGAAGGAGGAGTACGAAGAAAAGCAGAAGGAGTTGGAGGCCATTGCCAACCCCATAATGCAGAAACTCTATGGCGCGGCTGGCGGTGCTCCCGGAGGTGCACCTGGCGGCTTCCCTGGTGGTGGTGCTCCCGGCGGCTTCCCCGGTGCTGGCGCAGGAGCACACGAGGACGGTCCTAGTGTCGAGGAGGTTGACTAAATTGTACTCATACGCTC
>NZ_JADYXH010000057.1:0-778 GCF_015864395.1 Pseudoalteromonas sp. SWYJZ12 | reverse complement strand
CGGCCTGAGATGTACCAGTGATCATGTTCTTGATGAAATCACGATGACATGATCACTGGTACATCTCAGGCCGATTGCGCCATCCTCATCATCGCTGCTGGTACTGGTGAGTTCGAGGCTGGTATCTCCAAGGATGGCCAGACCCGCGAGCACGCCCTGCTTGCTTTCACCCTCGGTGTGAGGCAGCTGATCGTTGCGGTCAACAAAATGGACACCACCAAGTGGAGTGAGGAGCGTTTCAACGAAATCGTTAAGGAAACCTCCGGCTTCATCAAGAAGGTCGGCTACAACCCCAAGACAGTCGCCTTCGTTCCCATCTCCGGCTGGCACGGTGACAACATGTTGGAGGAATCTCCGAACATGACTTGGTACAAGGGTTGGACCAGGGAGACCAAGGCTGGTGTTGTCAAGGGCAAGACCCTTCTGGATGCCATCGACGCCATTGAGCCCCCCGTTCGTCCTTCTGACAAGCCCCTCCGCCTTCCCCTCCAGGATGTCTACAAGATTGGCGGTATCGGAACGGTGCCCGTCGGTCGTGTTGAGACCGGTATCATCAAGGCTGGAATGATCGTCAACTTCGCTCCTTCCAACGTCACCACTGAAGTCAAGTCCGTCGAGATGCATCACGAGCAGCTTGAGCAGGGTACTCCCGGCGACAACGTCGGCTTCAACGTCAAGAACGTGTCGGTGAAGGACATTCGTCGTGGCAACGTCTGCTCGGACTCCAAGAACGACCCCGCGAAGGAAGCCGCATCCTTCAATGCCCAGGTCATTGTCC
>NZ_JADYXH010000056.1:0-791 GCF_015864395.1 Pseudoalteromonas sp. SWYJZ12 | reverse complement strand
ATCTTTGCAGCCGTGCCGCACGCCCCTATTCGCCCCCTGGACGACACTCTTAGGCTCTCCCGCGTCAGCGACGCACCCCATGTCTCCTGGTTCCGCCGACTGTATCTTTGCAGCCGTGCCGCACACCCCGCCGGCCTTCGCTTGCTTGAGGTCCTGACCTGTGGTCACCTCGCTCGCTTTTGCCGACGGACGTGGAGGAGTAACGACGAAAACGACGACGACGATGGATCCACGGATTCTGGTCGATGCAGCCCTCCGATACGACACTGACGCAAGACCGAGCGTAGAGCTTGAGGCGCAGACCTCCGCCTCTTAATGAGACGTGAGCGCGTGCCTCGCCTACCCTCGGCGCTTTCTTGCATTCTCGCCCTTTTTACACCGTCGATTATCTGCCCTGCATCCCGTTTCCTAGTCAATCCGTCAACACGCTTGAGGCGACGACCACTTAACTGTGGTTCCGTGCCTCGCCTGTGCCGACACACCGGCATCATCTCGTCCTTTTGTCGACTTCTCAGTTACTATCTCGCGGACCCACCTTTCCATACATGGACGTCAACCAGCCTTCTGGACCTGAGTGTCCCCATCGACGAGTCGAAGCCGCGTCCTCGTCACGCATCGCATTTTTATTGATCAGTGATTTATTCTGTTGTACACGCAATTACCACATCTCATCCCCTCCTGGACATTCCGCTATCCCCGTCAAGACTCGGCGCCTGATCAGTGCTGTACTCGCGACTTCTTCCATCAATCCACTTTTCACTCCATCCGCCTATGTTCCTTCCCCTCACGCC
>NZ_JADYXH010000055.1:0-851 GCF_015864395.1 Pseudoalteromonas sp. SWYJZ12 | reverse complement strand
GGTATCTTCTAGTTATTCATGTGGTACACAATGCAATGCTTTTGTCACTAACGCCTCCCTCGATACAACCCTTACCAGGTCTTCTGAAGAGCGATGAGCGCATCTGCAGCAGCAACAATAGTATCCTCAGGCTTGATCCACTCCCCGAAGTTCAAGTCTTCAGTGGTGCGCGTAGTGTCGAGAGTAGACGCGGGACCAGGGAGGTCACCGAACGACTCGGGGGTCGCAGTCTTGATCTCGGGGCGGACTTTGTTGAGGTGCGCAACGGCCTCCCTCCATGTGAGGTTGCCACCGTTGGAGATGTAACGCTTCTCCCCGATGGGCTTGCGGGGAACGTTGAGGGCGAGGACGTGCGTCTTGGCGACGTCACGGACATCGACGACGAATGGGGGAGGTTGGGGAGGGCTGCCGCCGGTGATGAGGCCGTATATCATGCCGTTGGTGCCGAGCTGGGAGGCAGTGGGGAGGGGGAAGTGGTCGGCGTAGGGGCCGAAGACGAAACCAGGGAGGACAGTGGCAATGTCGAGTTGAGGGTGCTCCTTGGCGAAGTCCCAGATAGCCCTCTCGGCCAAGATCTTCGACGCGAAGTAGACATAGTAGGGATCTTCAGCCTTCTTCTCGGCTTCTTCCCTGGAGACGACACCCCAATCAGCACCCGTGAAGGTGATTCCACCGAAGCCCGGAACGAGAGAGGGATCCATGACGGAACCAAAGCTGCTGGTGATGACCATCTTCTCGATGCCAGCCTTGACAGTCGATTGGAGAATGTTGAGGGTACCACTGACAGCACTGTTCAAGGTGTCGTCGACCGATGTGCCCCCAGGGAGAGGAGAAGCGACGTGGATCACGGC
>NZ_JADYXH010000054.1:0-866 GCF_015864395.1 Pseudoalteromonas sp. SWYJZ12 | reverse complement strand
AATAACTACATAATTGCAGTTATAATGTTTACTGAATGGTTTTACTGAGTAGCTTAAGTATTATGCGAGTAGCTTTTCGCAGTTGCTAATATTTGATCGCCGTTTCCGCTTTAAGTTTTCACAGTAACTTGCTTGTGAAGTGGGCCTGCCTACTGCACCATGAAATACGCGCGTAAATTGCGTAGTCAGTTTTAACCAGTTCTCTGGGGAGATATTAAGCCTTTCTAACAAAGGTAGGTTCATGTTATCAATATACCCGCGTTTATCCTCTCGTATTATTCGCCCTGTTAGCTCAACAAGTTCAAGGTACGATTTAAGCTCAAACGGCAGTCCTTTAGGCATAATCTGACGTGGCATACCTGCAAAACGTAGTAACTGTTTAGGCTGTTTACCTTCTGTCGCGCATGTTAAGCGCTTTTGTACACTGGTATGGTCTGACTCTTCTGGTGTGTTAGCCATTTTAGCCCTAATGGGATTTAAATCGACATAAGCCATACACGCTGCAAGTGCTGCTTCATCTAGTAATGCTTGCGATTTGAATCTACCCTCCCAAAATCTACCCGTGCAGTTATCTTCTTTATTTGCTCTGCGGGCAATGTCTTCATTTAATAGCCGCATAAACCAGCTGATACTTGATAAGCGTTCGCGGTATTGCTTTACTGTTTGATTAAAAAAGATAAGTTCAACTTTACTTAGCTTTTCACCTTGTACATATTTTTGCGTTAACAATGTGCCTTTACAGAGTTTATGCCAGCGAATAACAATCGCTTTATCATTCAGCCTGTTTACTTTCTTATCATCTACATATAGTACCAAATGGGTGTGATTACTCATTACGGCATAAGCACATACATCAATACAAAATA
>NZ_JADYXH010000053.1:0-993 GCF_015864395.1 Pseudoalteromonas sp. SWYJZ12 | reverse complement strand
CAGCTCTACTGCCCTGCGCCTCCTGCAGAAAGGGTACAAAGTACGAGGCACCGTTCGTTCGCTTTCGTCGGCGAACTACGTCAAGAAAGAGTTCGCGTCGTTTGGGAGCAACTTTGAGTTAGTTGAAGTTCCTGACATCGTTGCTCCCAATGCATTCGCAGATGCCGTCCACGGTGCCGACGCCGTCGTGCATATCGCTTCGCCCGTGACGATGGATGCGAAGAAACCCGAAGAGCAATACGTACCTGCGGTCGATGGCTCACTTAACCTCATGCGCACGCTGGCCAAGGAGCCTAGCGTCAAGAAGCTCCTGTTCACTGGGTCCATTGGTAGTGTCATCATGACTGCCAAGGACCCCACGAAAGAAGTTATCACTCCAAACGATTGGAACATCGCGACGGAGCAGCTTGCCAACAACCTCGACGATCCTCTCATCGGCTTCCACATCTACGTCGGGTCCAAACTCGTCGCCGAGAAAGCGGCATGGAAATTCCTCGAAGAAGAAAAGCCAGGTTTCACGATGTCATCTGTCCTCCCCGCCGTTTCTTTAGGCCCCATTCACAAGGCCATCACACGTCCGCCCCGTCACGACGTTTCCCTCGGTTGGCTATACGACTATATCGCCGACCCTCCGCGTAAGACGGGCGCGTCCCCCGCCAAGATCACCCTCTTCGTGCACGTCTTCGATGTCGCCGACATCTTTGTCGCCTCTCTGACCTCCCCCGAAGCTGATGGGCAAAGAATCATTGCACTTGGTGAGAAGAACTCTTACGCCGCAGTCGCCGACATCCTCCGCAAGGCGTACCCCGATCGTAAAATTCCCCCGACGGATCCCAATGAACCCGCGATGGGCTTTCCGGGGGCGGAGGTCATACAGTTCGATGTGTCGTTGGGAACGAAGTTGTTAGGAGGGAAGTGGCGTTCGTTGGAGCAGATGGTCTTGGATGGGGCGAAGGACCTTGTGGAGAAGGAAAAGAAAGGCTGGGATAAGGA
>NZ_JADYXH010000052.1:0-1183 GCF_015864395.1 Pseudoalteromonas sp. SWYJZ12 | reverse complement strand
TCAAACGAACACAACGAGATTATTCATTAGGCTTTAAATTACAAGTTGTCGACGCTGTAGAAAAAGGCGATATGACTTATAAACAAGCCCAAAAAATTTATGGCATACAAGGTCGTTCTACCGTGCTTACTTGGTTAAGAAAACACGGTAAGATGGATTGGACTCAATCACCTAAGATAACTATGCCTACATCACCTAAAGCCAAAGAAAGTCCCGCTCAAAAAATCAAACGCCTCGAGCGAGAGCTTGAAGATGAGCACTTACGTAACCTGTTACTCAATGAAGTGGTTAATATTCTTGACGCTGAGCATGGAACAAGCCTTCGAAAAAAGTATATTGCCAAGGAGCAAGAAGCCTTCAAAAGCAAAAAATAGTTAGCTTAGAACGTGCTTGCATGCTGCTTGGTATAACGAGACAAGCGATATATCAACGAGAGAGCAGAGCTAAACTGCGTGCTATTGAACTAGCACCAGTTAAAGCGATGGTATTGGAAATACGACGTTTTATGCCGCGCTTAGGTGGAAGAAAGTTGTATTTTTTACTTAAACCAAAATTCATAGAGCGAGGCATAAGTTTAGGTCGAGACGCTTTTTTTAGTTATTTGAAAAATGAACGTTTATTGGTTAAACCTAAGCGTAGTTACACTAAAACTACGTTTAGTAAACATTGGATGAAAAAGCATCCTAACTTGCTAAAAGATGTGCAGCCATCGCGGCCAGAAGAGGTTTTTGTAAGCGATATAACCTATGTTCAATCAGAGCAAGGTGTTCACTATCTATCGCTAGTAACTGATGCGTATAGTCGCAAAATTATGGGTTATGAACTCAGTGATGAAATGAAGGCGACAGATGTTGTTAAGGCATTAGATATGACAATCAATAATCGTCAGTATCAATGTAGTACGATTCATCATTCAGATAGAGGGTTGCAGTATTGCTCGCAGGTATATCAAGTAAAGCTTAATGAAAATGGCATTATTCCATCAATGACCGATGGCTATGACTGCTATCAAAATGCACTGGCGGAGCGTATTAACGGCATATTGAAACAGGAGTTCTTACTCTATAAATGCCAAAATCTAAAAGAGCTACGTGAACTCGTCGAAGAATCAATATTAATATACAATGAAATGAGGCCGCATTTGAGTTTAGGAATGAAAACACCAAACCAAGTGCACAAAAAA
>NZ_JADYXH010000051.1:0-1186 GCF_015864395.1 Pseudoalteromonas sp. SWYJZ12 | reverse complement strand
ATTACGCTACGATAGTTGCTACAACACCAGCACCTACAGTACGACCACCTTCACGGATAGCAAAACGAAGACCTTCATCCATCGCGATTGGTGCGATTAGAGTTACTGTCATCTTGATGTTATCACCAGGCATTACCATTTCTACGCCATCTGGTAACTGTACGTCACCCGTTACGTCAGTTGTACGGAAGTAGAACTGTGGACGGTAACCTTTGAAGAATGGAGTATGACGACCACCTTCATCTTTCGAAAGTACGTATACTTCTGAAGTGAATGTAGTATGTGGGTTGATTGAACCAGGCTTAGCTAGTACTTGACCACGTTCAACGTCTTCACGTTTAGTACCACGTAGAAGTGCGCCGATGTTTTCGCCAGCACGACCTTCATCTAGAAGCTTACGGAACATTTCAACACCAGTACAAGTAGAACGAGTTGTATCATTGATACCAACAATTTCTACTTCGTCATTGATGCGGATGATACCAGCTTCAACACGACCAGTTACAACAGTACCACGACCCTGGATTGAGAAAACGTCTTCGATAGGCATGATGAAAGGCTTATCGATGTCACGCTCTGGCTCTGGGATGTAAGTATCAAGTGCGTTTGCAAGCTCAACAATCTTATCTTCCCACTCTTTCTCGCCTTCTAACGCTTTAAGCGCAGAACCAGCAATTAGAGGTAAGTCATCACCTGGGAAATCGTATTCTGAAAGAAGTTCACGAACTTCCATTTCTACTAGTTCAAGTAGCTCTTCGTCATCAACCATGTCACATTTGTTCATGAACACGATGATGTAAGGAACGCCAACTTGACGAGAAAGAAGGATGTGCTCACGCGTTTGTGGCATAGGGCCATCAGTCGCAGCAACTACTAAGATCGCGCCGTCCATTTGAGCAGCACCAGTGATCATGTTTTTAACATAATCGGCGTGACCAGGACAATCTACGTGTGCGTAGTGACGTGAAGGAGTATCGTATTCAACGTGAGACGTTGAAATAGTGATACCACGTTCGCGCTCTTCAGGAGCGTTGTCGATTGATGCGAAATCTTTAGCAACACCGCCGTATACTTTTGCAAGTACGTTAGTGATTGCTGCAGTTAGTGTAGTTTTACCGTGGTCAACGTGGCCGATTGTACCAACGTTTACGTGCGGTTTTACGCGTTCAAACTTTTCTTTTGCCAT
>NZ_JADYXH010000050.1:0-1220 GCF_015864395.1 Pseudoalteromonas sp. SWYJZ12 | reverse complement strand
CCAACCTTGTATCTCTTCTTGATGAGTGTTTAGCTAGCACTTGTCACATCGGGAAGACAGTGAGCTCGTACCCAACCAGAGTGTGAAAATGCTGTAACGTAGATTGAGCCCTGACTTCCTAACCTCCATTAAACTGAATGGTATCCTAGCGCCCCAACTAAGGGTGACGCTGCATGTACAAGGGGAGTAGATAGAGATGAAAGCTTTTATTGGCATTGATGTGGGTAAAGACAAGTTAGATATTTCCTGGCTACGCGATGTAGTCAAAAGTAAAAAGAAAACGAAGATTTTTAAAAATAACCCGCAGGGCTATCAAGAGTTAGTTGCCTGGTTGATAAAGAATACAAATTTAGAAGCACAAGATATTGTTATTACAACAGAGCCCACAGGTGTTTATAGCGAGCCGCTGATGTATTTCCTATATGAGCAAGGATTTATTTTATTACATGTAAATCCTGGTAAAGCAAAACAGTACGCAAGTTCATTAGGGCTTGTCCATAAGACAGACAAGTCAGACGCCACAATGCTTGCTCGTTATGGTCATGACCAACAGCACTCACTTTTAAGTTGGCAGCCTGAGCCTGTTGAAGCGAGAGAGTTAAAAGTAATGACGCGTAGACTTGAAGCACTTGAGCAAGACTTACGTCGCGAAGAAAATCGTTATGAAGCTGTTGGTTTCTCAGGTGCATCTACTCGAGTTACTCAGTCAATTGAAGATATGATAGCTGTACTAAAAACTGAGATAGGCAAGCTAAAAAATGACATTGATGAGCATATTGATAGACACCCACAATTAAAAAAGAACCGCCAATTGCTTCAAAGTATCAAAGGTGTTGGAGAGGTAATATCACGTATGATGGTGTCCTTGATGGCATGTAAACAGTTTAAAAATGCCAAGCAATTAGCTTGTTACTTAGGCTTAATACCTAAGCTTAATGAGTCAGGCAAACGGGCTGGAAAAACAACTTTAAGCAAAGAAGGGCCTGGGTATATAAGGGCTAAATTGTATATGGCTGCTGTAGTAGCTGTACAACATAATCCAGATATAAAAGCCCAAAATAAGCGATTAGTGGAGCAAGGTAAAACAAAAATGCAGGCAATTGGTGCTGCAATGAGAAAGCTGACACATATCTGTTTTGGTGTTGTGAAGAATCAAACTGAATATCAGCCCCAAGCTATTTAAAGAAAGCTTGAGGCTGGTTAGAAGAGATGGTATCTAC
>NZ_JADYXH010000005.1:0-266275 GCF_015864395.1 Pseudoalteromonas sp. SWYJZ12 | reverse complement strand
GGAGTATTTCAGTATGGGGTAGAGCCAAATTTTTAAGGCTGTACTTAATATTTTTCTTAAGTACCTACCTATGACATGGATGTAGGTAAGGGGCGTGAGCAGGACGCGGAAGCTTTGCTCGGTTTTTACTTAGCCCACTAGGTCACAAACCTCGCGCCGCGATTAAATAGCCCCTAGATTGAACAAATTTTAATCCTGAAAGGTCAACAGGCCCTAGTTAGCGATTAAAAAAAGCGCTTATTACCTTCTTGCTCTTTATAACCGCGCAACCAAAACATAACCTCGAAAAAAAACCCCGCTAACATCAAAATAATAGCACCTGATTCGTTACCCATTGCGTAACAAGCAAAAGAGGTCATAAAAACTAAACACGCTAAAAACCAATTAATTATATTTTTCATACATACCTCTACGTGTTTTTGTCTTGTGTTATTTAACTGTAGTCCCAAAATTAAACAGGTACAAATCACCTTACAAAAAAACATGATACTAATTACCTTGAGCTCATACCCCCATATTGATAATCTAAGTACTTTAAAATTAAGGGCCAATAAATAATGCAAACGTTTAAAGATCAGCACCCTATCCATACCGACATCACCGTAGCGTGGGCTGATATGGATGCACTACAACACGTAAATAATGTAGTGTATTTACGTTACTTTGAAATAGCCCGAATCGACTTCTTAAATAAAATAAATCTGTTCGATACAATAAGCCCTAATGGCGTGGGCCCGGTAATAAGCGAAAATAACATTCGTTATAAACGCCCAGTTACATTCCCAGATACGCTTACAGTCGGTGTTACTATTTCTGATATAAAAACAGACCGATTTGTTATGAATTACACCGTATTTAGTCACGCACAAAACGCTATAACAACCACAGGCACTTCAAAAGTGGTTATGTTTGATTTTGAAACAGGCCAAAAAGCCCTCATTGCAGAGCCTCTTTTATCGGCGTTAGTTAGCTACTCTCAAGACGAGCAATAAGGAATTCTCATGCAATACAGCCCACTTGGCAGCAGTGGTATTAACGTTTCAAGAGTATGTTTAGGCAGTATGACTTGGGGTAAACAAAATACTCAAAGCGATGCTGATGAACAAATAGCCTACGCGCTAGAGCAAGGCGTAAACTTTATTGATACAGCCGAAATGTATGCAGTACCGCCCTCTCCAGAGACCTATGGAAAAACTGAGGAAATTATTGGCGATTGGCTATCGCGTAATCAGCAAAAGCGCAGCGATGTGGTACTTGCTACAAAAATTGCAGGCAATGGATTATCGTGGGTACGTGATGGTGGCAATATTACGCGCCAAACGGTAATTGAAGCCGTAGACGATTCACTTAAGCGCCTTAAAACCAACTACATTGATTTATATCAGCTGCATTGGCCAAACCGCTCTACCCCGCACTTTGGCAGACAATGGCCCGGCACTCTTAAATTTACCGACGTAAATACACAAGAGCAGCAAGCTAGTATGCTTGATATTCTAGAGGGCCTTAATGAATGTGTTAAAGCAGGTAAAATTAAGCACTGCGGTTTATCTGACGATACGCCATGGGGTATAAGCCAGTTTTTAAGTTTGGCCAAAGAGCATAACTTACCGCGTATGGTATCTATTCAAAATGAGTTTAGCTTAGCGCACGCTAAAGACTGGCCGTATTTAATAGAACAATGTGTACACGAAGATATTGCCTACTTACCGTGGTCGCCTTTAGCAGCTGGTTTATTAACGGGTAAATACCTAAACGGTGCTCGCCCAGAAGGATCTCGTTGGACCTTCATGCAGCGCAACGGTATTTTTAGAGATACACCCAATGCAGAGCAAGCCACTAAGCAGTATGTTGATCTGGCTCATGCAAACAATATTACTCCAGCACAACTAGCACTCGCATGGTGTAACCAAGTAGATGGCGTAACCTCTTCAATTATTGGTGCAACAAACATAGCTCAATTAAAAGAAGATATTGATGCATTTAACATCACGTTAAGCGACGAAATTCTTAGTGAGATTAACACTATATTTAGAAACCATCCGATGCCTTATTAAGCATGTATGAGTTAAAGCAGCCTTGAATGAGGTTGCTTTTTAACTAGAATATTTGACCTTACTACAACCAACACTATACTTTTATTAAGTTTTCTTAATTCAACGAACACTTATCAATGCTGAAAAACGGATACTATGCATTTTGCTTATTAATTGTATTTAACGCGCATGCTGTTGAACAAAAATTACAGCCTCTAGAAGAAATTATTTGGCTGCAAAGTTACACGCCCCCTTTTCATATAGCTAAAAGCGAAAGTGCACCACAAGGCGGAATTTGCGACAACCTAACCGAGCAACTCATTAGAACAATAAAAGATGTAAAACATACCCGCTTAATTGTTCCTCAGCAGCGTATAAATAAATATTTAAATGAAGGAAAAAATGTATGTTTTCCGTGTGTTATTTATAAAAAAAATAATAACCAACAACTTAACTACTCAAATCCAACAACGGTATATCCCCCATTTTCAATTATCACGACTAAAGAGCTAAAGCCGCAATTGGAAGAAAAGCACGGCTCGCCTATTCACCTTATTAATTTATTAACCGACCCGCAATACGTATACGGGCAAGCTGCTGCACGTAAATTTACAACTAAAATTAATACAATTATTGAAAACACAAAACGAGATAAAGAATCGTCGCTAAGTTGGAGTAGCGAAAATGAAAGTCAGGCTGTTATAGCACGCTTGAGTCACGGCTTTTTAGACTACTCAATTGATTACCCGTTTATGGCCGATTACTTTAATAAACAAGGGGAATATACGAATATAGAAAGTGTCCCAATTGCAGAAAATGACATTCAATTTATACGAGGAGCAATAGGTTGTGCGGCTAACGCACCTAATAATTTTGCACAGCAAGCGCTTAAAAAAATTAACCGCGCGCTAAAAAATAATGTACTACAATCGCCTGAGTATCAACAAAGTCAGCATAATTGGCTTAAAACTACCTTTGCCGACTTTGATAAACACTACCAACAGCAAGTTATTAATTTTTACTTACTTGCCACTGATGCTCAAGCAAGCACTGATCATTAGCATAAAGTGCCACAGCAAAAATACTTTTAGGTGTTACCTCGCCTACGCCCGACGGTGTGCCTGTCATTACTACATCACCATCTTCTAAGCTCATAAATTCACTAATTTCTTGTAAAATTGAGTCCGGATTATGCAGCATAAAATGAGTATCGCCTCGCTGAATTACTTCATTATTAATTTTAAGTTCAAAAGTAAAGTGCTTCATTGTCTCTGTTAGCGCTACAAAATCAGTTAAAATAACAGAGCCGTCGAACGCTTTTGCGCGCTCCCATGGAAGTCCTTTATTTTTTAATTTACTTTGCACAGTACGCTTAGTTAAATCAAGGCCGAGTCCAACCCCTACAAATTTTTTATTTTTAACTACAAAACATAGCTCGGTTTCATAATGCAGCGTATCGCCGTTATGAGCCGCAAATAACGTATTAGTAATTGCACTATTTGGTTTGTTAAATAATACCATTTTGTCTGGCGTTTCGTTATTTAGCTCTGCAATGTGTGCGGTATAGTTACGGCCAACACACACTACTTTTGATGGTGTTAATTCTTCAGATACTAACTTTATTGAATGCATATAAATAATGTCTCAGTTATTGGACCTGTTGACCTTTCAGGATTAAAATTTGTTCAATTTAGGGGCTATTTAATCGCGGCGCCAGGTTTGTAACCTAGTGGGCTCGGTAACTGCTCCTGCGTTACCCTACTGGCTTACATCCATGTAAGAATAAGTAAAAACCGAGCAAAGCTTCCGCGTCCTGCTCACGCCCCTTACCTAAATCCATGTAGGCAACAAAGAGTAAATAGCCCCTGGGCAGAACCCTTCGGGCAGCGCGTGTTTGGCATTTGTGCTACGTTATCGCCTATTTATGGGTAATAACCACACTACACAGGCTCTGCCTTGCCTAAATACCAAACATACTGCTGCAAATTTAACCTCGAAAGATAAACAGGCCCTAGCTAATAAGCGTTTCAAGTAAGCTCAAATTAATAGGTTTAAGTAAAACTCGGTCAATATTTAAATCTTTTATTTCTTTAGGATCTGGCTCTGCGCCACTTACAATCACCAAGCGTAGCTCTGGATATCGCTCATTAACTTGCTGGCCTAAATCAATGCCACGCCCATCAGGTAAATGCATGTCTAACAATACCTTATTAAATTGCTGGTCGTGATTAAGTATTTGCAAACATTGTGCGCAGCTAGACGCAATGACGGTTTCAACGCCTAGACTTTCTAAAAGTAGCTGCGTAATTTGCGCTGCATCGTGATCGTCTTCAACAAGTAAAAAGCGCTGCTTTTTCTCGGTTAAGCCCTTACTACAATTTATATCTTTAGCTTGCGGTGCATGCTCTGGCGCTACCAAATAATCTTGCAAACATTGATATAAAGCCGCGCTATCAACAGGTTTTGGTATTACATCGTTAAAGCCAAGTGCAGCAAGCTCCTCATGTATGCCTTTCATAGTAGCGGCAGTGAGCGCGATTATTGGGCCTTTGTAACCCATTTTTCTAAGCTCTATGGTAGCTTCCTTGCCGCCCATTACAGGCATATGAATATCAATAAAAATAATGTCGTAAGGCGCTTTATACGCATCGGCAATACGCACTTTTTCAAGCGCTTGTTGGCCATGTTCGGCATAATCTACGCGCGCACCACAGGTACTGATCATATGACCGACTAGCATGCGTAAATCACGTAAATCATCAACTACTAATACTCGCCCATGCACTTTACATGGAGCCGATTTACTTTGTAGTTGTGGCGCACTGCTAAAATTAAGTACCTGTCGTTCTACTTCGCTAATATCACCTGGGTAAACCGAAATAGTAAACGTAGAGCCTTTACCAATTTCAGAATGCAAACTAATATCACCGTGCATACGTGCTAACAATTCAGCACATATTGCCAAGCCTAAGCCTGCGCCACCTACAGAGCGTGATTCTACATCAGCTATTTGTTCAAATGGCTTGAATATTAGTTCTTGTTTTTCAGGGGCAATGCCCATGCCTGAGTCTTTAATGCTAAAAAATAGCATTTCACGATCATCAACCCACTGCGTCCACGCATTAACAACAATTTCGCCTTTATCGGTAAATTTAACCGCATTGTTTATTAGATTTATTAAAATTTGGCGAACTCTTGTTGCATCAAGTCGTGCAACCAAAGGTAATGGCTGATGAGATTCAAAGCGCAGCGTAAGGCCCTTATCTAGCACCGATACGCGCATTAGCGTGTATACATCGGCAAGCATGCTATCAAGGTTAACTTCGCTTAGGGTAAGTTCCAGTTTATCGGCTGCTATTTTAGATAAGTCGAGCACATCGTTTAACAGGCTCAATAAATGTTTACCGTTTCGATAAATAACACCCAATTCATTTTCTGCTTGCTGACTAAAGTCGCTCTGCATTAATAGTTCGGTGTAACCTAAAATAGACGATAGAGGGGTACGTAATTCGTGGCTTAAATGAGCTAAAAAGCGGTCTTTTGAGCGATTTTCAGCTTCGGCCTTTAAACGCTCTACTCGCTCACCTTCAACATCTTTACGAGCAAGTGCATAACGAATAGCGCGCGCAAAGCGGCTCGAACTCATTTCTGTTTTTATTAAATAATCTACTGCACCGGCATCAAGCGCTGCCGAGTCTAACTCGTCGTTTGACTGCCCAGTAAGCATAATTATGGGGCCGCTAAAGCCATTAGCAATCGCTTCTTTTAATACATCTAAACCATTAGATGCACCCAAGCGGTAATCAAGCAGGCAAATGTCATGCTCGTTTTTACTAAGCGTTGCAATTGCCTGCTCTGGGGAACTTATCCATTGAATGTTAAACGTGTGTGAATCCAATTGGTCCAGATAGTCGCAGGTGAGTATGTAATCATCTTCATCATCTTCTACAAGCAGCAACTGAGTCACTTTATCTAACATACAATCTCCATTAATCGTTAAATGTTGTCGGTAGCTCTACAAACTCTACCCAGTATTTTCCTAGCGTTTTCATCAAATCAACTAAACCATCAAACGTCACTGGCTTAGTAATATAAGATGCAGCACCTAAGTTATACCCTTTAACCATGTCTTCTTCTTGCTTAGACGTAGTTAATATAACAACCGGGATTCCCTTTAAATTAGGGTTTGCTTTTATAGCTTCAAGTGCTTCACGACCATCCATTCTTGGCATGTTTAAATCAAGTAATATCAATCCTGGTCGTGGCGACACTGTTTTGTCTTCAAACTTACCTTTACGTTCTAAATATTCAAGTAACTCAACGCCATCTTCAACAAAATGAAGTTCGTTAAGTACACGGCTTTCGGCAAGGGCATCTTGTGTTAACAAACGATCATCTTCATCATCGTCTGCCATTAAAATAGTAATAGGTTTTACTTTTGAATAGGGCATTTAAGCCTCTCCTTGCAATGTGAAAAGCGCAGCTTCCACAGGTAGTTTTATAATGAAGGTTGCACCTTCACCGTCTTTACTTTTTGCTGTAATTGTTCCGCCATGACGTTCCACAATACGCCTACATACAGAAAGGCCAATACCTGTGCCTTTATATTGTGAGCGACCGTGCAAACGTTGAAACGGTACAAATATTTTATCGGCATAGTCCTGTGAAAAACCAATACCGTTATCTTCTATAGTAATAACTTGAAAGCTCAAATTGGTATTATGATCCTCACTAAAAATATCTTTATCTTGGTAGCTGATTTTTATATGTGGACTTACACCTGGGCGCCTAAATTTTACAGCGTTCGACAACAAGTTTAAAAACAGCTGCTGCATTTGGCTTTTATCAGCCTGAATAACCGGTAAGTCTTCTACATCAATTTGTGCATCTGACTCTTTTATCGCAATTTCTAAATCACTTAATATATCGGTTACTACTTCGTTTAAATTTGTATCATCGAAGTCTTTGCCGCGCGTAGTAATACGCGAGAACTCTAATAGATCATTAATTAAGTTAGACATGCGTTGCGCTGCATTTTTCATGCGGCCAATGTAATCAATCCCTTTTTCACCAAGCTCATCTTTAAACATGGTTTCGAGGCGGTCACTAAAGGCTTGAATTTTTCTAAGCGGTTCTTGTAAGTCATGGCTCGCTACAAAAGCAAACTCTTCAAGCTCTCGGTTACTTCGGCTCAGTTCGTCAGAATACAACGTTAATTCTTGCGTACGCTCAGACACTTTAGTTGCTAAAGTCTCGTTTTGTTTTTCAAGCTCAAAACGATACTTAGCTGCATTTCTTAAATTAAGACGTGTCATTACAAACATACCAATAATAAGTAATAAGCTTGTGATTGCTGTAATAGCAAACGTGATTTTAGCTTCATTCTTAATTTGCGCTAACTTTGAAAAATGGCTCACTTTAAAGAGTAATTCACGGTCTTGAATTTCATTAACATACTCTCTAATTTGCTTATAAAGCTCCCGACCTTTATGTGTATTTAACACATAAATTGCACGTCGCTCTTTGTCATCCAATGCTAGGTTTACAGTTTGCTTCAGCTCTTTAATTTTGCTATCAACTAGTACTAACAACTGAGCAATACGCTCAGCTTGGCCGTCAATCTCAGAGTGTAGTGACTTAACATGATCTGTTTGAGCTTCAATTTGTCCAATAGCATCGTAATAAGGCGTTAAATAGTCAGTCTCTTCTGTTAATAAATAACCGCGCTGACCAGACTCAGCCTGCACTATTGATAAATGCAGTTGCTCAATTGCCGCTGTCAGCATATTAGTGTTATCTAAACTCTTTTGGGTTTGCGTTAAACCTTGAATCGTATTCAATGCTAAAACTGCGTTACCTACAATAATACTTAACACAACAACTATAAAAGCTGCCCAAGTAACATTCGCTTTACCTTGCTGTTTTTGCTTGCTCATTTAGCTTCCCGAATTAGAGTTTGTACAACACTTACTATTTATTGAGAGTCAGTTATTTTTTGTAAACTTTCACTACACTGTTGGCAATTGTTAATAATTTTATCAAGTGCATCTAGCGCTTTTTCTTTTGGCATATCGTTTTCAAGTACCAACTTAATAAGCTCTGCATTCATCGATATACGATTAAGCGGCGCTCTTGCATCGTGTACTAATTTATTTAGTTGCTCTGTTTGGTTATCGGATGTCATGCCCTTCCTCAAATCTATTTATATTCGCCAATACCGCCATATGCATTAAGGCGGTTATAAAGTGTTTTGGTGCTAATACCCAGCATTTGTGCAGCAAGCGTTTTATTACCTTGCACCTTATCGAGCGTTGCATGAATAAGTTCTTTTTCAACTTCTTCAATGGTTTGTCCTGCTGATACTGGCTTTTCGGCCGCTTGGTTATTAACGCGCGAAAAAGGCGACTCTAAGTTATCAGGTAGAGTAATGTCGCTGGTTTGCGGATCGCTCATAATAAATGCACGGTGTATAGCGTGGCGAAGCTCTCGTACATTACCTGGCCATTCATAGCTTTGTAACTCTTTTAGCTGCGCTGGCGTCCAACTAAATGGGGTACCGTTTTCATCATTAAGCTGATCTAAAAATGCTTTAGCTAATAAAGGAATATCTTCTTTTCTATCGCGAAGTGGCGGTATATCAATAGGAAAAACAGCCAACCTAAAGTAAATATCTTCACGAATAATATTATTTTGCGCTAAATCGGTAAGCGAGCGGTTAGTGGCTGAAATAACACGACAATTGGTTGGTATTTCTCTGTTACCACCTACGCGTGTTACTTTTTTAGTTTCAAGTACTCGCAGTAAATTTGGCTGCATATCAATTGGCATTTCGGTTACTTCATCTAAAAACAAAGTACCGTTATTTGATTGCTCAAACACACCTTCTTTACGTGCTATTGCGCCTGTAAATGCGCCTTTTTCGTGGCCAAATAACTCACTACCAATTAACTCTTTGGAAAGTGCGCCACAGTTGCTAGCAACTAATGGGCCTTCGCACTGGCTTGCGTTATGAATAGCTTGAGCCACTACTTCTTTACCTGCACCACTTTCACCCATAAGCATCACGTTAGCGTTTGTTTTAGCTACGCGTTCAATCATGTTGTATAGTTTTTGCATTGGCTCAGACTCACCAATTAACCCACCAAAGTGGCGTGTAATACCGCTCGACTTGGCTTTTTTAACTGTTTTTTTAGGGCCATTTAAAACGAGTTCTAAATCTTCGCGTTGTAATGGTTTTAATAAATGCCCTACATTTGGCTCACACATTTCAGCTAAAATGCCTTTAACTGAAGGATGACCCGATATAAGTGTAATTTTTGGAGATTGCCCAATCGTTTTTAAATGATCAAGTAAGTGCAAACCGCTACCATCAGGTAACATAAAATCAAGTAGCACATGGTCAAAGGTATTATTTTCAAACCATTGATGTGCTTCTTTTAAACTGGTGGCGGTGCTTATATTGTGGCCGAGGAATTCGACTATGTGGCAAACAACGTCACTAAATTCAACGTCATCGTCTACTAAAAGTATGTCTAACATGATAAATCCCTATGCTTTTTTTCTTATTCTACGCATCCTAAATATTAATTTAAAGGCACGCCTAGAATCTAATTACTTAAATAGCTAAGTAATCCAATGCTATTTATTTTACCAACCTAATATTTACGTATGCTTAAAAAAAACGTTCACAAATTACGAAAAATAATTAAAATCGTTTCTATTTATAGAATGGTAGCAACTGTTATCATTAAAAGCTTAAAAAAGGAGACGAAATGCAGCAATTAAAAACCTTAGTTCATTCAGGTATTAATATTGACCACGGTAGTCAGTTTACGCGCTTAACAGCTCGCGCCATTGTTATTAAAAATAATAAAATACTTTTAATGTATACAAACCGCTATGAAGATTACAGCTTACCGGGTGGTGGAGTAGATGAAGGCGAAAGTATTGAACAAGGCTTAATTCGCGAACTAAGCGAAGAAACCGGTGCACAACAAATAAGTGTAGTTAAAGCCTTTGGACTCTATGAAGAGTATCGCCCTTGGTATAAAGAAGACTTTGATATTATTCATATCAAATCGTATTGCTTTGTATGTAATATTGCCGACGAGTTTGGCAAAGCACAGTTAGAGCATTATGAGCAGCAAAATGGCATGACTGCTAAATGGGTTGATATTAACGATGCAATTGCTCATAACGAGCGCACACTTGCTAACAGTGAAAAACAAGGACTCTCCATTTTACGAGAAACCTACCTACTAAAGCGCATTGTTAAAGAACTTCTATAAGTTGAATAAGCATGAGCAGTCAACCTTGTAAATTTTGCATCAATCAGAACTTTTTACTGCTTTGGATAATATATTCATAGTAGTAAAAAGTTATTAGCAGAATAAAAAACCCAAAATAGATAATACATTTCAATAGCTTGAGATTAATTAATACTGTTTTTTTGATATTGGCTTTCGTTTTGCACCCTTATAGATAATTAATTTGTAAGGAGATAGAAATGAGTAACACAGTTAAAACGATTAATCCGGCAACTGAGCAAACCATTGAAACCTACACGCTACTTTCTCAAAAAGAAGCAGAACAGGTAATCGAAAAATCTCACGAAACATATTTAAAATGGCGCTTAACGTCGTTCACTGAACGTGCGAGATACCTTAATAAGTTAGCCTCACTTTTCGAAGAGCAAAAAGAATCTATCGCAAAACTCATGACCGAAGAAATGGGTAAAGTATACGAGCAAGGCTTTCAAGAAGTTGAACTATGTGCAGGAATTTGTCGTTACACAGCCGAACAAGGCCCACAAGTACTTGCTGACGAAGAACGTGACATGGACGGCGGTCGTGCAATTATCAGCTACCAACCAACAGGTGTACTATTAGGTATTCAACCGTGGAACTTCCCGCTTTATCAGGTAATTCGCTACAGTGCTGCCAACATAATGGCGGGTAACACAACCGTATTAAAACATGCTGGTAACGTATTTGGCATGGCTGAAAAAATTGAAGAGCTATTTAAACAAGCCGGTTTCCCAGAGCACTGTTTCAGCAACTTACTCATCGACGGTAAAACCGCCAGCTCACTCATTGCGCACAAAGCAATTAGCGGCGTAACCTTTACAGGTAGTGATGCCACAGGTAAAAAAGTAGCTGCAGAAGCGGGTAAATACGCTAAAAAAACAGTGTTAGAACTGGGTAGCAACGATGCATACTTAGTACTCGATGACGCTGATTTAGAGCTTGCAGTTAAAACCTGTGTAACAGGTCGCATGATCAATAACGGCGAAACGTGTGTTTCAGCTAAACGTTATGTTGTTGTTGAGTCACTTTACGATGACTTTAAAGCACAAATTAAAGAGCAGTTCGAAGCCATGAAAATGGGCGACCCAATGGCTGATGGCACAGACTTAGGCCCAATGGCTCGTGAAGATTTACGCGACGGCATTCACGACCAAGTAATGGAATCAGTTAAAGCAGGTGCAAACATAGTAACGGGTGGCGAAATACCATCGCAAACAGGTTACTACTACCCACCAACGCTACTTGATAACCTATCACCTGGCATGCCGGCCTACGATGACGAATTATTTGGCCCTGTCGCTTCGCTTATTAAAGCGAAAGATAACGACGATGCTATGCGCATCGCCAACGATTCTCGCTACGGTTTAGGCGGTGGTATTTTCTCAAAAGATGAGAAAAAAGCCATTGAGCTTGCTAAAAAGTACTTCGACACCGGCATGATCAACATTAACGGCTACGGTTTAGCACAACCTAACCTACCATTTGGTGGCGTTAAAGGCAGTGGCTACGGCAGAGAACACGGCGGTTTTGGTATGCGCGAATTTGTTAATGTTAAAAGCATTATGATCGCCAGCTAATTTAGCTGCATAAATGAAACAAGTATTTTAAATACAGATTCTTAATATGTGTTTAAAACACAAAATTACTAAGCCTAAAAGTGGGTAACCACTTTTAGGCTTTTTTTTATAACTTTTAGAAGATTGCTTTTAGAAAGTAGTTTTCAGGAGGCAGTACTTAGTTTTTAGTAAGAGATAGTACCGAGTTTTGGATATATTCGTAGGTGCGATTTTACATCGCGCTTTTAAGAATTAAATATCCTTCAAAATAAAAAGTTACAAACTAACCATTACTACTTCATTAAATTTTAATAATTTAAAAACTCACTTCACAATTTAGCTTATTTAATAAAAACGTAAGTACGCTGCTTTTATCGTTATTTTAAATTGCGTTAACAAACCTGTTAAGTATTGTATTTAAAGGCATAAACATAGTGAGGACTATTACAGAAAACATCACAACAATGATGCTTAAACAGAGCTAGACCAAGTACGATTAAACCCAGTACTAACTATTGATATGTGGAAGCTGAAACTTGAAAGACAGAAATGAGCGATAAGCGGTCATTGTATTTATCAGCTTATGAGTTAAAGTTGCTTGCAAGGTTACGTGAATAGAATAGATTACATTATTATGAGGTTTAGATGGCTAATTTAAAAATTTCTGATTATAAAAACACTCTGAAACCGAATGCCCAATTTTTTAAAACATTCGGTTATGACAGTTCTTCGAAAGTACCTGAAGCCCCACCTATTCCAATAAACCCAGTGAATGAAAAGTTAAATGATATACACTCTCAATATAAAAGTGACTCATCGAAAAAGTCTCAATCTGAAAAAAGGTGGAATTTTATTATGCTGTTGTTTGCGTTACTTAGTTTAGTAACGGCTACTTTTTTTTCAGTTTTATCTTATGTTTCATCTAACCAATCATCAGCTAAATTAGAAAAGATTATTTTGGAGAAAAATGTTTTATTAAGAGAAAACTTAGCTTCAAAAAGATTTAATGAAAATAATTCAGTGGAAACAAAAGTAGTAATAAAACCTAAAGAACAATCGATAGAAAAGTAAATTTCAGAAAAACCACAAAAGATTAATCACCCATCAGGACGTAGAGGCAATATTTTAGTTTGAGCGAAAAACAGTCATATAAATAATTGGAATACGATTAACTCTACAGTTGCATATTCAAAGTGTTTGTATTTATTATACGGAATACTCTTTGTCGAGCGTTACACGTAAGGAACTATGTTGTGCTAGATAGCTTTGAAAATTTATTAGAAATACTGAAAACCGAGGATGAAATTGGAAAAGTCATTCGCACTCATATACATTTTGAAAATGCCATAAATCACTTTCTTTTTATTGCTTTAGAAAAACCGCAAAATTTGACTAATGTTAAATTAGACTATTATGGAAAAACAAATTTGGCAGCGTGTCTTGGTTTACATGAAGATATTATTAAACCTTTAATTTCCATCGGAAAGATAAGAAATTCTTTTGCACATAATTTAGATAATAAAATAGATGCAGATAAGATTAATAATTTTTTTAACAGTTTCTCTAATAAATCTAAGGAAGAAATGATTCAAAATTGTATCAATAAAAAAAAACCTTGGTTCCCGGAAGCTAAAAGTTGGAAAGATATAGCAATTGCAGAAAGGTTTTTTGTTATGTGCTTTTCTTTATTTGGTGAAATTCGAAGCGCTATTACCGTACTTGAGTTTAATAAAAAAGAATTACAGCTAAAAATAGAACTTTATGATTTAAATGCGAAATTTAATTAGTGACCGCTCATGGTACTTTCTAGCCACTCGACAACATAAACGTGGTAAGTTGTGTTGTTAGCCAATTTATTATTTTTGTCGGATGGCGTGGCTTCGCCACTGATCTGACCTACGTCAAAATGTAGGTTGGTTAAGCCGAAGGCGCCACCCAACAGAGTTTCAGATTCACGCCTTGAATGTCCGCTCATGGCACTTTCTAGCCACTCGACAACATAAACGCGGTAAGTCGTGTTGTTACTAGCCAATTCATCATTTTTGTCGGATGGTAGGTTGGTTAAGCCGTAGGCGCCACCCAACAGAGTTTTAGATTTACACCTTGAAGGTTCGCTATTGGCACTCGCCAGCCACTCGACAACATAAAATATTGATTATAATTTGCAAGGTATTTTACTGTGTCGGATGGCGCTTCGCTTATCCGACCTACACTGGCTAAAAACTAGCAGCTCTCACTTCTCCTCAAACCTCGGCACTTTTCGCTTATCTGCCTTATTCATAGCAAGCTCTTGAATTTCTTCTTGCTTGTGCTGCGCCGATTTAGTTTCTAATGATTGCTGATTAGCGTTTTCGTAAGAAAGCTCAGTCAGTAGCGCAAAGTGATCAGAGCCATACTTAGCTAAGCGCTTAATACGTTTTACTTTAAAACCTTCGCTGTGAAATAAGTGATCGAGCGGCCAACGCATAAAAAAGTAACTTGCATGAAAGGTGTTATAAAAACCACGGCCTTTTCGAGGGTCTAAAAAGCCACTTATCTGCATAAACAAACGGGTGCTACGCGACCATGCTACGTCGTTTAAATCACCGGCAACTATGGTAGGTCGTGTTGGGTTTTTAAGTGCTTTAGCCACCATTATTAGCTCTGAGTCGCGCGGACGCGATGAGTCTTCTTCGGTCGGGCTTGGCGGTGCTGGGTGAATAAAGTGCCCTTGCATTTGCAGGCCTTCATCGTTTTCAAACAGAATATGAATTGAGGGAATATCTTCTTCTATGAGCTCACATATTTGTGCATCGAGTATTTTAAACTTGCTGTATAAGTGCATGCCGTAACGATTGTCTTTAGGGCATTCTATGTAATACGGGTAATTTTTTTTGATGACTGATAATTTATTTTCCCACCAGCTATCGCTCTCAAGCGTAATAAGTAGGTCGGGTTGATGCTCATCAACAAGGCTAATTAACTGCTCACTTTTATGGTTCGACATAAGTACATTTGCCGACATAATCCTTATACTATGATCTATATGCTTAGGTGCGCTTTGCACTTCTTTTTTAGCAAGCCACGTATACGGGTAAATCCATTTACCTTGTAAAATCATTATAAGTAATGAGGTTAAGGCTATAAACACGTAACCTATTTCGCTACTTTGCCATAATAAAAACAACGAAGTAACGGCGACAAAACTGGCAATATAAAAAACCTGTAAACGAACAAAGTCGCAGCTACGCACTAAGTAATGCTGGCTGTACGACATAGGTAGTAAGGTAACCAGTAAAAAAAAGCCAATAATTATAGCCAGCGCAATGAGCATTTTAATATCCTTATAAAGTTAATTTAGCGACTTAAAATTGAAAGTATTTCTCGAGTATCGTGCACCATATGGATAACTGTACGGTCTATTTCAATACTCACTGTACCATTATCTCTAGAGCGTTCAATCACTCTACCTCGTTTGTATAAATCACGATCTAAATAGTCGCCTCGGTGGTAGCTTTTACTTAGCCCTGGTGGCGTCCAACCTGCACGAATTAGCTGCTTAGCCTCTTTTTTAGAAAGGTAGACATTGTCGTTATGCTTATGTGAATGATGCTTTTTATGGCCGTGTTTATGACCATGCTTATCTTTATGCGGTTTTGCATCTGCGCTTATTGAAAATAAAGCCAATGCTATTAGTACTGTGTGTATAGGTGCTCTCATAAATAATCTCTAGCATAATTAATAGCTAAAGATTAACAAACACGGATGAACATCATATGAAACAACTAACACTTATTTAACGTTGTTTATATTGTGTTTTACAGTGGCTTCGCATAATGGCGGGATCGCGTAATTTTAAATGTTTTGTTTTACGACCTGCATGGCGCTTACGCCACACTTTAAAACTGCCTTTTGAAACATTGTCTCGCATAAAAACCACCAGCTGCGGATACTTTAATCCGTATAGCTGCTCTATAGCCTCGTAGGGGGTTCTATCTTCCCACGCCATTTCGATAATGCGTGACTGCTGCTCTGCGTTAAACATGGTATATCTCACAAATTTTAACTTATACGCTAGGTAAAAATACTTAGATCAATGCAATTAAGCTCAGTAACTGTATAATTGGCGTTCAAGTTATGTACTTTAAAAGATATCGAATTTATATTTATGCGCGCAATATTTCTGTTTTTAGCTTTAACTTTACCTTCGTTATTACTTGCAGCGCCAAGTAAAACCCTGCGCTGCGTAACAACCCACTACCCGCCTTTTACTATATTTGATGAGAAAAGCGATACGTTCACGGGTTTAGATATTGAATATTTAACCTTTATTGAGCGTAATTTAAATCTTAAAATTGACGTAATTCATCTGCCATGGGCGCGCGTTAAAAAAGAAATGGCGCTGGGTTACTACGACTGCTATTTCTCTTTGGCCAATACAGAGGAACGTGCAAAGTATTTAGATTTTACAAGCGTGCCCTTGCATACTACTAAGTATGGTTTATTTACTTTAAACAAAGATAAATTGCTTACTGACGATTTATTTAATGCCCCAATAGCGATGCTGCGCGGTGTTGCTTTGCCTGAGGTTATTGCTACAAAGTACAACCTTGATGAGAGTAATTTACTTCGCTCACTTTCAACTAAAGACACTTTTGAGCTACTAGAAAAAAAACGTGTTGAATACGCAATAACTAACTATCAAGCGGGTTTGTGGTACTCAAAAGAATATAAAAACATTTATGCTCGGCAATTAAATGAGTTTACGTTTCCTACTTACATTGCTTTTAAGCGTGGCGTAATAGATACAAAATTAGTTGATGAGCAAATAAAGCGTTTTAAAGCACAAACTCAATAATTAACACTGCACACGTTAAGAGATAACCAATGTTTACAAAACTACCAAAGTGGGTTGAATATGGCGCGTTTACGCTCGCATTTATAGCGGGCATAGTAAACGCTGTAGGCTTATTAGGATTTGAGCACCAGGCTATTTCGCATGTATCTGGCTCTGTTACTTTACTTGGTATTAAAGCAATAACTAATCCCAGTACTGCCTTATTGCTACTTTCAATAATTATCAGCTTTATGTTGGGTTCGGCACTGTCGGGCTTTTTGCTCTCTGGTGGCTCATTAAAACTTGGTCGTCATTACGACACTTTGCTTTTTATTGAAGGATTGCTACTACTTGCGAGTGCTTATTTACTCAAAAACACATTCGTTTACGGCATTGTTTTAACGTCTGCTGCGTGTGGGTTACAAAATGCGCTAGCAACTAATTACAGTGGTGCTGTTATACGTACGACACATTTAACCGGTATTTTTACTGACCTTGGTTTAATGCTAGGTAAAGCGCTTAAAGGTGAGCAATTTGATGCCCGTAAAGGCGTTATGTTTTTGCTCATTATTGCAGGCTTTTTACTAGGCGGTATAACCGGCTACGTTTTATTTAAGCATTACTTAGTGCTGGCTTTGGTGTTTCCTGCTGTGGCTTGTTTTGTTTTATCAATTACGTATCGGGTTTATAGGTTACGTACGCTTTAACGCAACAAGTTTAAATGCATATTAAAACCGCATATTATAGAGGCAATGCAATATAGATTACTTTCAAGGAATGTATGAAACCTTATTTTTTGCCGCTGATATTACCCTTTAGCCACACTGCGTTTGCCGATAATCAAAACAACGATGCAATAGAAACCATAACAACTACGGCATCACGTATTGAAGCGCTATCGACCCCACTCCCTTTATCAATAAGCACACTAACTCAAGCGCAGCTAAATAGCATAGCGCCTACCCATATTGAAGAAGCCCTGCAACGTGTAGCAGGGGCTAATATTCAACGCGGAAATGGCCAAGAATATTTATCCGCGCTGCGCTCACAAGTACTTTCGGGCGCAGGCGCTTGTGGTGGCATATTGACTCTAGAAGATGGCATACCACTGAGAGCCGCTGGGTTTTGTAATATAAACGAGCTATTTGAGGCGCACAGCGAAATGGCGCAGCGCATTGAAGTATTAAAAGGCCCTGGCTCTGCACTTTATGGCTCAAATGCTGTGCATGGTGTTATTAATGTAATAACGCCTGACACTACTCAAGGCGGTGGTTTAGTTGGTTTAGATTATGGCTCGTACGGTTATACTCGCTACAAATTACGTGCAGGACAAGATTACGGCAACAGCGGCATAGGCATTAACGCAAGTGTTACCGACGATAGCGGTTACCGCGACGACGAAAGCGTAGAGCAACAAAAAGTTAATATTCGCCATCGCTATTCAAATAATAATTTATTACTTACCTCAGGCCTTACTTACACAAATCTTGATCAGCAAACGGCTGGATTTATTACAGGCTTTGAAAGCTATAAAAACGAAGACCTCTCGCAAAAAAACTTTGACCCAGACGCATTTAGAAAAGCACGTGCATTTAGAGCATGGAGCAATGCAACATGGCAATTAAATAACGATGATGTGCTCTCTACTACGTTATATTTTCGCGACCAAAGCATGGACTTTTTTAAGCACTTTTTACCCGGCACACCGCTTGAAAAAAACAGTCAAACCGGCTTTGGTGTGCAATCGCTTTATCAACATAATTTACAAAGTAATGTAAAAGTAAACCTAGGGCTTGATGGCGAATACACGCAAGCCGACTTTACTCAAAGCCAAAATGAGCCCACTCAAGGCTCTGCATTTTTAGTTGCTACAGTACCACAAGGCAAACATTACGATTACGATGTAAACGCGACGCTTTATGCCCCTTTTGCATCACTTGATTGGCAATTAAATAAGTGGTTACTTACCGCAGGTGTGCGCTACGAGCATATGCAGTACGACTACACCAATAATATGCTAGCAGGCAGAGCAAAAGACGATGGCACAGAATGCGGCTTTGGTGGCTGTCGATACAGCCGCCCTGAAAGTGGAAAAAATAGTTTTAGTAATTTATCGCCAAAGCTTGGGGTTAGTTATCAGTACAATACAAATAACACGCTTTATGCAAACTTTTCTCGCGGTTACAGAGCGCCACAAGCGGCTGAGCTATACCAATTACAACGCGAGCAAACCACTGCAAATTTAAGCGCCGAAATAGCCAATAACGCAGAGCTGGGTATTAAAGGGATTTACGAAAAACTACGTTATGGTGTGTCACTTTACGCTATGAGTAAACACAATACGATTTACCGCGATAGCGACTTTTTTACGGTAAATAATGGCAGCTCTCGCCATCGTGGTATTGAGCTTGAGCTTGACTACCAGCTCACTAAGTCGCTTGCGCTTAACTTTGCTGGCACTCACGCAAAGCATACTTATACTAACAACCAAATACTTAACGGTTTAAATATAAACGGCAACGACATAGATACCGCGCCGCGTAATATTGCTAATATCGATTTAACATGGAAGGCATTAAACAACGCGCAATTTGCTTTGCAGTGGCACCGCGTTGGTAACTACTACACCGACCCAGAAAACTTAAATAAATACCAAGGGCATGATGTTTTAAGCCTGCGCGCTCAGTGGCAAGTTACTAATAACCTTGAAGTGCTTGCCCGCATTATAAATTTAACCAATGAGGCTTATGCAGAGCGCGCCGATTACACCAGCTTTACCGGCGACAGGTACTTTCCTGGCAAACCGCGTAACGCGATGTTATCAGCGACCTATACTTGGTAAGCTTTTAGCTATCAAGTTAATTTAACTGATTTAAGTCGCTCATGTATTTCATGGGCGATTTTTTCATTACCTTTTTAAACATAGTAATAAATGCACTCACCGACTCATACCCTAATAACTCCGACACCTGCTGCACACTTTGCTTATCAGAAAGCGCTTTTAAGGCTGTAATTATATGCAATTGCGTACGCCATTTTCCAAATGTCATACCTGTTTCTTTTTTAATTAACCGCGCTAATGTGCGCTCAGTTAATGCAAACTGCTTAGCCCATTGTGGTAGTGTTTTTCGATTGTTTGGCTTGTTTATGAGCTGATCGCTCATAGTTTGAATTACCTCATTTTTAGATAATACAAAATCGAGTGGTTGTACTGGCATTTCAATAAGTTGATCAAATAACACCTGCGCTAAACGCGCTGTTTTACTATTTAAAGTATAGTGCTGATTATGCGCAGCCAACTCGCACATTAGCTCTTTAACCAGCGGCGTAATGGCTAAAGTACAAGTATTTAGCGGCATACCGTTTTTACTACTATCAATAAATAAATGACAAAGCTGCGCGTTATCAGACGCCCTATTACTATGCACCTTTTGTGCTGGGATCCAAATTGCACTGTGCGTAGGCACCATCCACATTTTTGCTGACACTTCACACGTTACATAACCATGTAGCGCTAAAATTAATTGCCCTTTTGGATGAGTGTGCAATGGTATTTCGTGACTTGCATGGGCGTGCTCTATTTTGGCTATTATGGGCTGCGCCATAGTTTCAAAATTTTTAATGTCGTCCCAGCCAATTGCATCAAACATAGTTTTGTCTGTTTTTAGTTATTTAATGTCATTATCTCTAAATTATAGTTTTTGCTAAGCCTTTATACTAGCGCCCATTAAGTATTAGCTTTAATGGTCTTCCCTTTTGTTAAATAACACACCTAAATCACGCTTTGCTGGCATATTACTTGTGCTTGGCATATTACTTATTGCCGCAAATTTACGCGCCACATTTACAGGTATTGCACCTGTGCTTGAACAAATTATTAATCACTTTGGGCTTAGCGCATCACAAGCCGGTTTTTTAACAACGTTGCCACTCATTGCCTTTGCTATTGTATCGCCAATGGCCGCAACTATTGCTAAAAAGCAAGGGCTAGAGCGCACCTTGTTTGTAGCTTTGTTATTTATACTTGCAGGGGTTGCAGCGCGGGTAATAAATACCTCAGCCATGCTTTTTGTAGGCACCGCTATTATTGGTGTGGGCATTGCCATTGCAAACGTATTATTACCAAGTTTAATTAAGCGCGATTTTCCTGCAAAGGTTGCGTTAATGACCTCAGCTTATGTGCTCACTATGGGCGTGGTATCGGGTGGGTTTTCTACTTTAGTATTCCCACTTAGTCAGTTAAACGGGTTAGGATGGCAACTTGCGCTAGGCTCATCAGCCCTTATTACTCTGGCGAGTATTATTGTATGGATGTCGCAATTAAGTAAGCACACAAAACCCGCGAGTATTGCTCAACACGCTAACACGTCAAAAAGTGTATGGCGCTATTTACTAGCATGGCAAATTACCCTACTGCTGGGCTTAAACTCGTTTTTAAATTATATAATTATTACGTGGTTACCTAGCATATTAACCGAAGCTGGCCAAAGTGCTACGCAAGCAGGTGCTTATCATGGGGCTTTTCAAATTGCGACCGCATTGCCAGGTTTTATATTAATTCCGCTACTTGCCAAATTAAAAGATCAAAGCGCGCTTAGCTTTATTTTAGCTATGCTCAGTGCACTTAGTGCATTGGGGCTGCTTTACATGCCTAACTTTGCCTTTGTGTGGACCTTAATGCTGGGCTTTTGCTCTGGTGGGTGCTTTATACTAGGGCTTTCATTTATTAGTTTGCGAACAGATGATTCACAACAAGCGGCGTCGCTTTCGGGTATGTCGCAAAGTGTAGGGTATTTACTTGCCGCTATTGGACCTATGCTAGCTGGGGCATTACACACTGCAACAGGCAGTTGGAGTGCGCCATTATGGTTATGCGCTATTGCCGGTGTACTGTGTGCTTTATGTGGTTTAGGCAGTGGTAAAAATACCACTTTAGCTAAATCAGCTAACTAGTTGCTGTAACCACGAAAATAAACCAGACGAAGTTTTTTTGCTCGTGTGTTTTTGCTCATAGCGTTTATTAGTTGCTTCGCGCTGTTCACGGCGCTCTTGTGCTAAATTAGCTTTTGCGGCAAAACGTAGACGCTGCTCTTGAGTTAGCTCATCATTAAAACTAATGGCTGTTTTTTTAACTGCTCGGCTGCTTTTAGGTGAACTACACATAATATTTCCTCTGTTATGTAACTATTCAAATAGACAGCCGTTTAGCTAATAAAATTTCAGAAAAACTTAACTTTTAATTTAAAGTGAACCTATACACTCAACTTCTACTAAAGAATCAAGCGCTAACGCCTTTACAGCAAAAGCACTACGTGCAGGATACGGCGCACTAAAATACTGAGTATAAATGGCATTAAATGCTTTAAAGTCGTTTATGTCAGTAAGCATAACCGTGCATTTAACTATATTGCTCATGCTGTAGTTATATTGCTCTAAAGTGCGTTTAATATTTTCAAGTGTTTGTTTAGTCTCGCCTTCAAAACCACCAGCCGCTAACTTACCGGTTGCAGGGTTAATCCCTATTTGGCCCGACATATAAAGCGTATTACCAGCTTTTACTATTTGCGAAAATGGTAAGTTAGGATTAGCTTTGCCTACATTTAAAAAGTCGATATTACTCGAAGCTGCAAATGCACTGCCGGTAATTAATGTACTTGCTAAAAAAGCGGTTTTTATCAGTGAGCTCATCATCTGGCTTACCTTATTTTTGTGGTGTGGTTTCAAAAGCAGGAACTTCGTGTAAATTATTTAACCATGTAAGCGTTGATTGTGACCAAATTTGTGCAGACGGTTTAAACTCATCGCGCTGATCAACCGCACCAATACGCAACCCATAAACACGACCTTCTTTTTCTGCATTTGTAGCATAAAGTGTTGTACCACATGTGCCACAAAAGCCCTGCGCACGCTTGTTACCACTTTGGGCTGTTTTAACAAACTCTTTTGGCTCACCTTGGGTAAACACAACCGAGTTTGGCTCTGCAATTATAACGGCTCTAAATGGACCGCTCGACATACGTTGGCAATCGCTGCAATGGCAAACAAGTGCATTGTTATTTTGAGACTTTGCTTGGTATTTAATTTCACCACAGTAACAGCTTCCAGTAATTTCCATTATTTAAATCCTTAATGCTTATGAAGATTGAATCGAGATATAAGACCGGCAGTATCGATTCATTATTTTTAAAATATAAAAATTGCTCACCGGTTCATTTGTATGCTCGGCTAGATTTTTAATTTTGAGAGTGGTTTCCAACGTTAAACAAGTGCTACAAACATGATCCGATGTTTTAAATAAAACAGCAATACCACGTTAAGCTAATAGCGTAACGTGGTGCGTCTAAATTATTTTCATACCAATTCGCTTAATTAGGTTGTCTATTTTGAGGTAAGAAAATCGTGTCGATAACAAGGAAAAAAATTCGTTATTTAGTTGTTCTCGGCAATTGCTCCTGCATTGCTCTACCTCCTGCATCCATGCAGTCGTATATGAGAATTTTTTAACGAAGTTAACGTGCGGTTTAATCCCTCAAATTGATTATGTATTATTGCGAGTTGGTATTAATGTGCGTTCAAATAATCAACAGCTAATAGGCTAAGCGCCTTAGTGCCTACTTTAAACGATGATTCGTCGGCATAAAAATAAGGTGAGTGATTACTAGCCACTGTATTTAAATCTTGCTCACTTGGTGTGCCGCCTAAAAATACAAATACACTCGGCACTTCTAATGCGTAAAACGAAAAGTCTTCTGCGCCGGTTATTTTTCCCATTTCAACTACGTTTTCATTACCTGCTGCTTTTTTAAGGCTAGGTAACATTTGCGCAGTTAACTTTGGGTTATTAATCGTTACCGGATAACCTTCGTGAATGTGTACCTCTGCAGTTGCACCCGACGATTTAGCAATGTGCGTGGCTGTGGTTTTTATTTTTTCAAATATTTGTGCTCGGTTATCCATATCAAAGTTACGAATTGTACCTACCATTTCAACTTCTTCAGGAATAATATTATTGCGTACGCCTCCCGCTATTTTTCCAAACGAGACAATAGCGGGCTCTTTGGTAATGTTGATTTGGCGACTAACAATATGATTTACGCCTGTTACTATTTGCGCAGCTGCGGCAATTGGGTCAACCCCTGTCCACGGTGCAGAGCCGTGTGCCTGCTTGCCATGTACAGTTATTTCAAATCGGTCTGCACTGGCCATTGCAGGGCCACTTCTATAACCAATTTTACCGCTGTGCAAACTAGATGTTATGTGTAACCCAAAAGCAGCTTCTGGTTTGTATTGTTTAAATATGCCTTCTTTAAGCATTAGCTCAGCGCCACCCTCTTCCCCCTCTGGTGCGCCTTCTTCTGCAGGCTGAAATACAAACATAATATTACCGTGTAGCTCATCTTTCATGTTTGCAAGCACTTGTGCAGCGCCCATTAGCATGGCCACGTGCGTGTCGTGTCCACAAGCATGCATTATGCCTACATCTACACCACGGTAATTAGTGGTTTTAGTTGATTTAAAATCAACATCTGCTTTTTCAGTAACTGGCAGCGCGTCCATATCTGCGCGTAGCATTACTGTCGGGCCTGGCTTTGCACCTTTTAATAGCCCTACAACACCTGTATAAGCAATCCCTGTTTGTACTTCCATACCCAGCGACTTTAAGTGCTTAGCGACAATACCTGCTGTGCGGGTTTCGCGATTTCCAAGCTCAGGGTTTTGATGAAAATCACGTCGCCAATCAATAACCTGTTGCTCTACCTTTTTCACTTGCTGATCAATGTTTGCATTGGCATTAAACGCACTAAGGGCAGCAAAGCCCAGCGCTATTGAAATTAGTGATTTTTTCATCCTGTTTGTCCTTATTATATTTATTGGTTTTATAATATTGATGAGCACGAGCCCTTTTATACTATTGAGAACATAATTAGTTCGCTCTATAACCACTATTACTGAAGGCTCTACAATAATCAATCCCATTTAAGCTAGATGCCCAACTATGAAGGGCCACTTCACTTTTCACTGATTTTATCTATTTTTAGTTTGAAGGTTTAGCGCTAATTAAGCCTACCACTTTTGCTTTTGTTGATTTAAAAATGGCACTAAATAGTCCACCAACGCACGGACAGTTGGGCTTAATAAACGTTGCGATGGGTAGAGTAAATTCACGGGTAATGGGCTTGGCACATAATCGCTTAATATTTCTATTAACTCACCAGATTGAATTGCCGCATCAACGTAAAAACTAGGCAGCTGAGCAATACCTTGATTCGCTATAGCAAAGGCTTTTAAGCTTTGAGAATCGTTAACTTCAAGGCTACCAGCTACTTTAATGACTGTGCTTTTTCCGTCAATTAAGTACGACCATCGCTTGGCATTAGTTACTGCGGTATTTATTAAACATCGATGGTTTTTAAGATCTTTAGGCGTACTGGGCATGCCGTGAGTGTTAATATAGTGAGGGCTTGCTACCGTTTTAAAGCGCATATTACCAATATTACGCGCGACCATTGTTGAGTCGTTTAAGTGCCCTACGCGTATAGCTAAATCAAAGCCTTCTTCCACCAGCTCTACTTTACGATTCATAAGTGAAATTGCTAAATCAACGTCCTGATGCAGCTCTTTAAATTCAGCTAATGCAACCGGCAGCATATATTGCCCAATCATTATGGGAGCTGTAATTTTTATAAGCCCTTTGATTTGTTGTTGCTGTGTTTTGGAGCGGCGAAGTTCGGTGACTTGTGCACGAATATCACTGAGCTTAAGTAAATATGCTTTACCGTCTTCGGTTAAACTTAATGAGCGTGTAGTACGGTTTATTAACCTAATATCGAGCCATTTTTCAAGCTCGTTAATTTGCCTGCTAACGGCTGAGGGCACTAAGTTTAAACTCTCGGCAGCGCGGCTAAAGCTTTGCTGCTGGGCTACTTGCTCAAATACCTGAATTGATTTTAATAAATCCATTACTTACTCGCTAAATTACACTTGGCTATTATTCTAAAAATATCACAAATAATATTATTTATTTGTTATTTTTCATCTTTACTGATGAGTTTATTATTACCTTACATTCACAAAATACATTGTTAAAGGTAATAAAAATGAAAGTATTATTAATAGGCGCATCAGGCATAGTTGGGGCAGCAATAGCGGCAGACCTTCATGATCATCAAGTTATTAAAGCGAGCTTTAAAAACAGCGAACACACGGTAGACATTCAAGATAAAGCCTCTATAGAAGCATTATTTAAAAAAATAGGAAATGTTGATGCGGTTATATCTACGGCAGGTTTAATTGCCTTCGCACCTATAAACGAGTTAAGTGAGCAAGATTACACAACAACTGTAGGTAATAAATTAATGGGTAATATTATACTATTTCATGTTGCAACTAAGTACATTAATCAAGGCGGTAGTTTTACTTTTACTTCAGGCTTTTTAGCACAAAATCCTGCGCCCGGTTCAGCAGCTGTAAGCATGGTAAATGCAACGTTAGATTCATTCGCTAAAGCGGCGGCATTAGAACTTGAAGGCACATTACGCGTAAATACCGTAAGTCCTCATTTTGTAAAGGAAACGATGGAGATAATGGGTATGGATAGCACCAGTGGTATAACCGCTGCTGATACCGCTAAAGCATTTAGACACGCAATTGAAAGTAACCAAACAGGTAAAGCTTTTGATGTAGTCGACTATATTTAGAGCTAAAGCAGATTGCTTGATGTAACAATTCAACCAGATTATTAATTGAAGCCCTGTTATCAAAATAGCTGCTCTAAGCAGCTATTTAAATTAGTAACTTTAAACAGCTAGCAATCTGTTATTTAAGCTTAATTACCGATAAAGTATGTGGATTGTCAGCTTTTTTGTTAACCATATTAGGACTGTCGAACACGGCGTCAAAATTCATAATAATAATATCTTTACCACGAACAATTAATTCAGATGGTGCATCAAGCTCCCCATGAAGTCCTGTGGTATTGCCATTTTGTGCCAGTAACTCTAATTTACCTTGCATATCAATACTATAAATAGCGTTAGCAAATAAGTCTGTAATATAAATTTTGTTAGTACGCTTGTCCCACTTTAAACCGTCGGTTGCAACTAGGCCTTTTGCAAATAGCTCTGTTTTAACTTTTTCATTGCGCTCATTCATAGTGGTTTTAATTACGCTGCCATCTTCCATAATGCTAGTGTATAAATTACCTTCTCCATCAAATGTTAGGCCGTTAGCGCCAAACTTAAGTGTCGCGTTAGAGGCAAATGTATCAAACAGATGTGAGTCATGATTTTGAGTACTTAAAAAAGGTTTTATATGCGCTGGTTTTTGAGTATTTAACTCACTCATGCCAACCTTATACACACCACTTAACTGCTTAGTACCTTCAAGTTTTAATACTGTTTCTGAAATAAACAGATCATCGCCTTTAAATACCACTGCATTAGGAAATAATAACCCTGTTACAACAACATCCGTGCTTACAGCTTTTCCATTTACGACATTAATACGTAGTATTCGCGATTTATAACTGCCATCAAACCACATTTGCATGTCAGCTACGTAAGCATTGCCATCTGGGCCGAATGCAATTCCCATAGGTGCAATTTTACCTGTTGATGGCGCCATATCTTGCTTAGTAAAAGTATACCAATTACTAAAATTGTTATTTTTATCAAGCATGCCTATACGGGGCGCAGCAGGTGTTTGCATCTCGCCTATTTTAATCAGTGCATCGTTATGAAAGTTTGGCGAGGTAATATATACATTGCCCTCTTTATCCATATCGCTACTGGCTGGCGAATTAAAGGTGTTAGGTAAATCGACTAATAACTCAGGCGTTAACAATTCTGGTTTTGTAGGCTCAGCTAATGCGCTATTAAAAAGCCCTGTTGCTAGCAGCGCTGCTGCAAAATAAAGTGGTTTCATTGTGTTGTATCCTGTTAGTTTAATTTGATACAACCAGTATATTGTTTACTTTAAGGTTTGATAATCAGGGTAAATAGCAAATCACTTTATACATTTTATATATAATTAACGTTGTTTTTTATTTTAAGAGTCATGTTTAAATTCCTAAAAACAAAAGACCTATACGTACTTCGCAAATATAAATGCTAGGATAACAGCTTGTAATACAGGCTAATTATAAAACCAAATTATGAATTTAAATCAGCTCGACCTAAACCTACTCATTATTTTAAAACAGCTATTAAACGAAAAACACATTAGTAATACTGCGTTGACGTTAGGTATGAGCCAACCTTCAATTAGTCGGTCTTTAAGTAAGTTACGTAGTTTATTTGACGACCCATTACTAATTAGAATGGCCGGTGGATATGAGCTAACGCCTAAAGCACAGTCGATTCAGCAAGATTTAAACTCTATTTTGAATATGGTCGAAACACTGGTTAATAAGCAAACCTTTGATGCTAAAACCAGCCAAGCCACTATTAAGTTATTTGGCTTGCCACCACAAATGCACTTACTAATAGAAACCATTATTAAAGGTGTGCGCGAACAAGCACCTAATATCACCCTTGAAATAGACACGTTACCAAAACCGCAATTTTCAGATTTACTAAAAGGCGAAACTCATTTTGTAATAACAGGGCACAAGCCTACAAGCTCTGAGGACAAACTGTATCGTCAAGCGTTGTTTGAACGCGACTTTAAATTAATAATGGCAAGTACTCATCCGCTTGCTAATACAAAGCTGAATATTGAATTATTACGTAACTGTAACTTTGGACAAATATCGATTCAGGGAGAAAAGTCACTTTCTATTGCGCACTGCTTTGCAGCACTTGGGATTGATAATATTAATACGCCAATACGCTTAAAAAACTTTTATAGTATTGGCACCATTGCACAAAATACCGATTTAATATTTTTTGTACCGGACCATTTTGCTAATGATATTTGTCGCCATCATGATGTAGTTGCAAGAGTGGTCCCTCCAGAACTAGATTTAGAGCACGATGAAGTTTATTTATATTGGCATCAACGCCATCATAATGATCCTGTTTGCCAATGGTTTAGAGAGCTAGTTAAAAGCAAAGTATTTAAAATATAAATAACCGCTATTCATTATGAGCATATTCTTTGAATTGCCATTCACCATTACGATCTATTTAATACGAATCATTCTTAATAATGTTAAAAATTAAATAAAAGATCAACAATGATAAATATGCTCCCATTTAATAAAAAGTCTCTCCCTCTTATTGTTAGTACTTTATGCGCCAGTATGTCATTCGCTAGCCTGGCCGAACAAGCTCCCGATACATCAGAAACAATCGAAGTTTGGGGCACAACTATTACTAACAATTCGTTATTACAAGACGACATTGAAAGAAAACAAGCAAATCACTTAAGCGACTTATTACGCGACCAAGCTGGTATTGACGTGGGTGGCTCGCATTCAATAGTCCAAGGCATTAATATTCGTGGCGTTGACGACTTAGATTTAAATATTACCGTTGATGGAATTAGCCAAAACAACAACATGTTTCATCACTCGGGTAACTTATTAATTAACGCTGATATTTTAAAAGCGGTTGATATAAAAGTAGGTACAAACTCAGTGCTTACCGGTGGCCTTTCAGGCGGTGTTGCCTTTGAAACCAAAGACGCTAAAGATTTACTAGAGCCAGGGCAAGGTTTTGGTGCTCGTTTATATACAAATTTAGGCACTAACGACTATGCTGGAGGCTCTGCCGCATTATATGGCCAACTAACTGATAACGTAGATGCCCTAGCCTACTACACCTCTACAGATAGAAATAACTTTGAAAACGGCAATGGCAAAGAAGTAACCGGTAACGAAGGTCGCACAATTGACGGGATATTCAAACTTGGTTGGGATGTAAACGAAAGCAATCGTTTAGTATTTTCATACGATAGATATAACGACGAAGGCGATTACTACGTAAAAACTAACTTTGGTGCTGGCTTTGCTGAAGACTCAAACGCTAAAACAGAAGATATTGACTACACTCGCACAAGTACATCACTTGCTTATGAGCTAAATAAAGGCGATGCAATTACCCTACGCGCTAGCGTTTACCGAAACGAGCTAAGCTACATAGCACTTGGTACTGAAGGTAACTCTGAACATACAGGTTATACAGCACTTGCAACATCAAAATTAGCACTGGCTGGTTTTGAGCATACTTTACGCTACGGCGGTGAAGGCTATGAACAAGTATCAAAGCGTATTGCAAACCACGTTCAAACTAACAAAGACACAGCCGACTCTCATGCTATTTATATTGAAGACGAAATAGCCCTAACCGAACAGTTATTTGTGACCCCAGGCGTGCGCTACAACTATTTTAAAGTAGACATGTACTCTGCTGGTACTAACGATTCACTAAATAAATCGTGGAACGAACTAACGTTTGGTTTAGCTGCTAAATACCTTGTTAATGATAACTGGAGCATAAGCGCAAGCTCTACTGAGTTATTTCAAGGGCCTGGCCTTCGTGAAAGTTACGTTGATTACAGCACTAACTTTGATAAAAACCTAAAAGCAGAAACAGGTGTAAATAACGCCATCGGATTTGCCTTCAAAGAACGTAATGTATTGGGCTTAGATTCTTTAGGCTTTTCACTTAATGTGTTTAAAACCCGCATTGAAGATTACATAGACAACTGGGCTATAGGTAAAGGCCGCCCTGTTGGTATTTATGCTAATTCGGGCGATTACGACATTGATGGTTTTGAATCAACGCTTTCACTACGTAAAGATCTGTTTAGTGCACGTTTAAGTTACTCTAATTCAGATTCAGATCAGTTAGAAACGCATGAGCAACTACGCTATGAAGTTGGTGACAGCATTGCATTAAACCTTGGCTACGAAGTCCCGCAGTATGATTTAAAGTTTAACTGGACCAGCCTAATTAACAGAACGGATGATTCGGTGTCGAGCGGTGCTGATATCCATAAAGTAGGCTATCAAGTTCATAACATCAGCATGCAGTGGCTACCAAGTCAGCTTGAAGCACTTAGCATGACCTTAGGTATTGAAAATATTTTTGACAAAACTTATTACTCACACGCGTCATACTCAAGCGACACCGTGCAAGATTACGAAGCAGGTCGCAATGTAAAATTAAGCGCGTCGTACGTTTTTTAATTTAAAAGCTCAGTAATAATTTAAGGCTCAATATTTTATTGAGCCTTTTACTGTTTAAGGAGGGCGTACCTTAAATAGTCGCAATCAAAAAGTAATTAAAAATTAGGGTCATATTATAATGTCTAACTGGAAGCAAAACTTACAAAAATTCCGCTATGTAATGGATGCACTACTCCTTATAAGCTTTATGCTAGTAAGTGCACCACAAGCAACGGGCGTACCTTTACATGAATGGTTTAGTTTGTTTTTTATAGTGCCATTTGCAATTCACTTATTACTACATTGGGATTGGATACAGCGCAGCTTTAAGCGCTTATTATCTAAATTAAGTGCTCGAGAACGTTTTAACATAGTGTGGGATTACCTACTTTATATAATGATGTTATTGGTATTTGTGAGTGGCTTTTTAGTGTCGGTTGCTTTACTACCAACACTTCACATTAGTTTAAACATTCAAGATTTTTGGTCAAAGATGCACCACGATACAGCCACCTTAATCATGCCAATGTTAGGCGTACACTTAGCTCTTAATTTGAGCTGGATTGTAAAACTAACCAAACGTATGTTTGCCAAGGAGGCTAAATAATGATGCACTTAAAACAACAGTGGAAAACCCGCACCAGCATCGTTTTAATTGTATCTGTTTTAGTGAGCCTGATATTGGTGACTTTGGAGCGAACAGATTGGGCTATGCAAATAAACCTACAAGGTTATAGCCACGGCTCAGCTGAAGGAGAAAAGCCGAATATAGCACCGATATTGATGTATATTTTACCATTTGTAAAAGAACTTATTTTAATAGGCGTACCGATGTTATTAACGCTTGGAATAGCAAAGTTATTTGGATTGATAAAAAAGCGATTTAAAAGAGCGGATTAATTTATAGATGATTGCTTTAGTTTTATATCCAACTAAAGCAATCATACGTTATTGAATAGGCAACTGAGCACCTATGTAATAACGGTTTTTACTGAAGTTTTAGGTTATGCCTTGTAAGCATTCGCATTTTTAATGCTCTCAAAATCGTTAAAGCGCACATTATGCTGCGCCATTACTTTAAGTATTTTTTTACTTAGCATTTGGCGTAAATAAAACGGCTGATTTGGCACAAAATGATGTATGGTATGCGTTTTACCAAAGTTAAAACAAAACAAGTGAAACGGCATAAATAAACGACTCGTTAGTACATGTGTTTGTTCAAGCATATTATTAACGCCGCTATAGTAATGCATGCTTGAGGTAACAAAATTAAGCGAGCTTGAGCGAATAATATTAGGAACAATGAGCACAACCATTAAAAATTCAAACGCATTCATTGTACTTAACAACCAGCTAGGCGAATTTAGCGAAAGTGGTATAAATAAATTAACAATATGAAATAAAATAACGCTATATAAAATAGCGAAATACGCAGTCGCTATCGGAAACCCCGCATTAAAAACACTCGAAAAACTAAAGCCATTAATTTCTTTTCTAAAACGTTTAGTAGAAATAACTAACCCTAATAACCCATCTACAATAACTAGCGCACGTAAAAATGGATTTTTAATACCGTTTCCCACCAAGCGTTCTTCTAGGTCTTGTTGTGTGCCTGAGGTTTTGTGATGGTGTAAATGCATTTTACGTCGGTACCATGGGCTAATAGTATTTGGCCGCATTAACCATACTGTTAGCATCATAAAATTATGCATGAACGGCTGATTACTAAAATATTGTTTATGTATAAGGTCGTGCTCTAACTCATGGGAAATAGATGCAGCAATAGCCGCAAGTACTATGCATACCCAAGCAGGTATGATGGCTAAATAATATAAAACACCAACACCAATTAATGCGCTAAGCGATAGCAATAAAATAATTAACCCTAAGGTATTTTGATGTGCAAGTAACGGGTGCTTTTGACGAAGTGATGCTTCCTCTGCCTTAATTGCTTTAACAATCGATTGAATGTTCTGTTTGGCACTTAATTGAGTCATATATAATGTCTTAAAAACCTTGTTGCGCAAATAATACCTGAATTAAGCGCAACATCGGAATAAAGCGGGAATAAAATTATGATGTATTGAGCTATTACCAATAGTTCAATAGCATCCCAGTTCATTAGGTTTTAGTTTGTAAGTGCAGCTATATTGCAACAACCACACCTAGAAACTAAATATTAGGGCCAGCTGCCAATTTAAAAGCCATGCTGTACAAGAGTTTTAGCTTTCGCTTTGTATGCCTGAAATTGCTGGGCGCTTTAATTGTGCATTTAGAGGTAAGTAACATGCTATTGCACCAAGAGTTACTACAAATATTAAGGTAGTAAGGAATAATACTAGCTGAGTTAACGTAGGTACTGTATTAGCTATATCTTGTAATTGCTGTTGCAGTAAAAATAAAATACCAACACTTAATAAAACCCCTATTAAAATAGCAGCACCACTTTGCTTAAATACTAATAAAAATAAATCTAGCGGTTTAGCACCTATACACAAACGAATACCAATTTCAGCACGTCGTAGCTGCACTGAGTAACGCATAATACTCACCAAGCCAATGCTGGTTAATACTATTGTCGCAACAATAAGCATTACAGTTGTAGCCGATACAACGTATTGTCGAAATAACGCAGTGTCACGTTGAGAGCTTAGCGGTTCGAGCTTATGCACTGAGATCCCTGCATCTATTTTTTGCAATAATGTATTGAGCGTTTGTTTTTTTAATTGTTGACCATTTTTGAGCTCTACAATAAATGAGCGATACCCTTGACGAGTCAAAAAGGCTTTAGGCTTTGTTAGTGCTTTACCAGGAATTGGCATCGCCTTAACAATACCTATAATTGTTAAGTCGTTTTCACGACCAGATGTAATATCAAAACTTAGGCGCATCCCTAACGCATTACCATCACTTGATAGCTGCTTGGCAAGTACATCATTGATAACTATTACATTAGCGTCACTTTTAACATCTTCAGCTGAAAAACTACGCCCTTGTAGTATGGGTTGTTTAAGCACTGAAAAATAATGCTCATCAACGGCTTTACCAAACGGTAGCACCAATTTATTGTTCGCGACTTCAATGAGTGACCAAGTAATTAAATTATCATTGATAGGTGAAGATGAGCGGCTAATTTGAGCTACTTCTGGCAATAACGCTATTTCATTAGCCGCTTGATTTAGCACTTGGTTTGCCTTTTCTCTATCTGCTGATAAATAATTAGCTAAATTAATTTCAACACTGGTTAGTTGCTTAATAGGCAGTGTGAAAGCTTCTTTTATATTGGCATTATTAACGTTAAAGATTAAAAGATTAATAAATAATAAGGTACATGTAATGGCTACCTGAAATGCCACCAAACTTTGCCAAATACGCTTACTTACCTGTACAGTTTTACCTTTTCCTGCTGACTTTAAGCCACCGATTAGTTCACGATAATTAATAATACGCGTACACAAATAGGCAAATAGGGTGCTAAGTATTAAACAGCTCAGTACCGCGATAAGTACTGAGGCTATATTAACCGACAACTCATTTGCTCGAGGCAATATGGCCTGAGCTAAATGACTCAACTCAGACAAAATAACAGCTGATAAAGTAAGGCCTATAAAGCTTGCACTTCCTATTAATAATACAATTTCAAGCCAAAATTGTTTAAACAAAATAAACCGTGTTGCGCCTACGGCAGCACTTAATGCTAAGGCGTGCTTTCGCGCAGCAGTACGCACAATAAATACATTACTAATGTTTACACATGCAATAATAACCAGACCTAACACAGCTAAAATAAGCCAAAAAATATTTTGCGGCGTTTCTTTTAATATCACATTTTGCAGTGGATTAAGCTCAAGCTGAATATGCCAACCGGAAAAAAATGCTTCTGTTGTAATATGTTGTTGCCACACACTATCAACATACTGAGATAGCTTTTTACTGGCTTGAACTAAATTTGTATTACTTGGTAATTTGGCAACTAAATGACTGTCTGAATAACGATTCCACCAAAAAGGTTTTGCCTCTTCAGATGTTAAATTGTAATCCCAAGGCAGCCATATAGCCGTTTCTTGGCCTGTTTTAATAAGGGCTGGAGATTTAAAGTTGGCAGCAGCTACGCCAATAATTTTAAATTGTTGGCCTCCTACGCTCAGCCTTTGCCCAATAATATCTTCTTTACCAGCAAAATCATTTATCCATGTCTGATAGCTGATCACAGCTACTGGGTTAAAGCTATCTAGTTTCTCTGTTTCACTAAAGCCTCGGCCTAAATGCAACTTAATAGCAAATAAATCAAACCACAATGGCGTTACAAATGACGTATTTACAATGGGCAAGCCAGCCACATCATCAAGGCGTTGCTGTGCGTAATACACCAAAGCGACTTGTTCAAATACGTTATGATTTTTATATAAATCAATTAGCGCAGGGTAATTAAATGCACGTGTATTAAGCGACCCTGTTGAGTCTATTTGCGCGTACTCGGCTTTAACTAACCGTGTTTGATCAGGATAAGGAAGTGGCTTTATAAGCATAATATACGCAAGCGTTAGTACTGTAATTAACGCCGCTAATACAATACTTAAGGTTGCGACAACACTTACGCTATAAATTTTATGCTTTGTAATATTGAGTAATGCATTTTTAAAATTGTAAGTCATTACTACACTCCTTTGAGTAATTGATTAATCGCGGTTTATGTTTTAAACATTTCACATATTCCATTTTATTCTCGCTGATAAAGAGCAATTTTATTTAAGCGTTTAGTGGCTCTTTTACCGCCATTTCGCCAAGCAATTCACCATCAAGAAGCTTTAGCTGACGACTTGCCATATCTGCATAGCGAGGGTCATGGGTGACCATGCAAATAGTTGTTCCCCCATTATTTAAGTCAGTCAATATTTGCATTACTTGGTCACCCGATTTTGAGTCAAGATTGCCTGTTGGCTCATCCACCAGCAAAATTGTGGGCTCCGCCACCAAGGCACGCGCTATGGCAACACGTTGCTGCTGACCACCTGAAAGCTGGCTTGGTTTATGGCTCATTCGATGTCCAAGCCCCACTTTTTCAAGGCACGCTTTTACTTTTTCAGCAATCTCATCCTTGCTCGGTTTAGAGTGATGGTAGCGAAGTGGCAATGCCACATTATCAAATACATTTAATTCATCAATTAAGTTAAATGACTGAAAAACAAACCCTATTTTAGCGTTTCTAATGTCAGCGGCTTGATTCTGCGTAAGCTTAGAAACATTCACACCATCAACAAAATACTCACCACTCGTTGGCATATCAAGTAAACCTAGAATTGATAATAAGGTTGATTTCCCGCACCCTGATGGCCCAGATATAGACAAGTATTCACCGCTGTAAACTTTTAATTCAATGCTACGAAGCGCATATGTTTGCAGCTCATCCGTTTCAAATACCTTACTAAGTCCTTTCATTTCTAGCACGACACTTTTAAGGGCTTTAGTTTTTTGTTCTGCCATTGTATTCATCCTTAATTTATATGAATTGTTTGGTTGGTTTGAGTAAGGTTGGCTAAATCTGAAATTATTAACTGCTGGTCAACAGCTACACCGCTTAATACTTCAATATAACGCCCAGCTAAACGACCAATTTTTACTTTAACTAGACTTGCATCGCCTGATATTGGATTAAGCTGATATAGCGTAACTTCGGTATATGGTTTAACGTTTGCAGGGCGCTCTATGTAGGTAACATTGGTGAGCTTTGCAATAATGATATTTGCATCAACACTCAGTTGCGGTCTCACGTTTTCGGGTAATATTTTAGGCAAAGCAAGCTCTACTTCTACCGTATTATTAACAATTACAGGGCTTATACGCGTAACGCGCGCATCAACTATACCTCGGCGTGTATCTACCTGTGCAACTTGCCCTAAGCTAATATTATCAACCTGGTTTTGAGGAACTTGAATCAAAGCAATTAAGCTATCAACCGAGCCAATTAATGCAATTTCTTGCCCTGCATTAACGCTTTGCCCAAGCTCCACAGGTAAGCGCTGTAACACACCATTTATCCCAGCCTTTATCGATAAATTAGTAAGCTTTGTTTGTGCCATAAAAACAATGCCTTGCTGTTGCTTTATTTGCTCCAACTGAATACTTTGTGCCTCTTTATGTACTTCTTTTAACTGCTCTGCACGTTGCTTGGCAATTGCCAATTGCTGGCTAAGTTGTTGCTCATCAAGCACACTACGCTGATAATTTAAGGCTGATACAATACCTTGCTTAACAAGGGCTTCTTCTGCTTTTAATTTTAGTTTGGCATTTTCATACGCTGCATAACTTTGCGCTACATGGGAGCGCTCATTTAACAGCTCTCGCGTATTATTGAGCTTTATTTGGCGCAAGTTTGCATTCAATTTATTAAGCTCTTGCTCAGCACTTTGTAACTGTTGATCGAGTTCTGGGTTTGCAAGTTGCACAATTACGGAGTCACTACTGACAATAGCGCCTGGCTTTAGCAAAATAGCTTTAACTGTGGCTGCTGTTTTAGCTGTAAGTAATTGCTGCTGTGCCGATTTTAATTCTCCATAACCCGTCACTGTAATGTCTAACGCGCCTTGCTTTAGCGTTGCAACAATAATATTACTACGCGAAACGGATACTCCAGCTTGGTTATTTTGTTGATAAATAACCCCAATTATCATAATAACAGCAGTGACTAAAATTAACTTTTGCCAAACAGCTAAAGCTTTTGTATTTGTTGTTTTTGCTATATCCATATTTCACTGCTTAATGCTTTGTATATTTAAGGTATAGCGAAACACGTGCCAACATTAAAAACTAAATAAATACATGAGATTAACTACAATATTACTTACTTTTTCTAATAAATAGCAGCAATAGCGGACCCTCAGTACCAATTTGAAACTCATAACCCTAATTTGCAAAGTTATATTTTTATTAACCTCTTCTTAGCAGTGCCGAAACCGAACCATCACAGTCCGATTTCGGACTAACATATTAGTATTTAGTGCTACTCAGTTATTAACCGTTTGAAATTCAATAAATAAAATCTCTGGCATAGAAATCGCTTTACGCTACAATAAATTAGTTTCCCCCTTTTACTTGGAAGTTTATGCCTGCCACTATTTTGATCATCGAAGATAGCCCCGAAATTCGTCTAAGCGCGCGATTTATTTTAGAAGATAGTGGTTATCTGGTGCTTGAAAGCAGCGATCCTTTTGAGGCACAAGCATTACTTGAAACAGGCCAAGCTGTGAATCTAATTTTGCTCGATATGAATTTCTCGCGCGATACAACGTCTGGTAATGAAGGAATGGCTTTTTTAAAGTACTTACAAAAAAAACAATTAACCATTCCTGTTATAGCAATGACAGCTTGGTCAAGCGTTGACTTAGCTGTACGCGCAATGCAACAAGGGGCATGCGACTTTATTGAAAAGCCTTGGCAAAATCAGCGACTATTAAAGTTACTTCAGCAACAGCTAACTCTTAATGATCTCACTAAAAAAAATAAAAAGTTACAGCAGCAATTAAACGATCATCCCTCGCAGCCTTTTATTTATAACTCAATAGCAATGCAACAACTGATTGGGCAACTAGAAAAAGTAGCCAAAACTGATGCTAATATATTACTAACCGGAGAAAATGGCACAGGTAAAAGTCAGTTAGCCCAATGGATACATCAACAATCAGCTCGTAAAACTCAGCCTTTTATTGCAGTAAATATGGGCGCAATTGTAGAATCGTTATTTGAAAGTGAAATGTTTGGGCATAAAAAAGGGGCGTTTACAGATGCTAAAAGTGAACGTATTGGTCGCTTTGAACTAGCTGAGAATGGAAGTTTATTTCTAGATGAAATTGCTAATATTCCGCTACCTCAACAAGCTAAATTACTGCGAGTGCTTGAAAGTCAAGATTATGAAATGGTGGGTGCAAGTTACACTAAAAAAGCTAATGTTAGGCTGATAAGTGCTACCAATGGGGATTTTAGTAAACTCATCGCTAGTAGCACATTTAGGGAGGATTTATATTATCGATTAAATACGCTTGAATTTGTTATTCCGCCATTGCGAGAACGTGTAGAGGATATAATCCCGCTATGTGAGCACTTTATAAGTCATCACGCCAAAAAGTATAACCATAATTTAATAAAGCTTACTGATTGTGCCAAACTTGCATTATTACACTACTCTTGGCCAGGCAATGTACGTGAGTTAAGCCACATTATTGAACGTGCTGTTTTATTAGCAACAACAGATACCTTAAGTGCAAGTCACCTTAACCTAAATAATAATCAAGCTAATAATACGCTACCGTTAATGACCCTAGAAAGCGCTGAACGCCAACTTATTGATTTAGCATTAAAACAAACTCAAGGCCACATTCCTAACGCTGCGAAGTTATTAGGTCTGGGTAAATCATCTATGTACCGTCGTCTTGAGAAATATGGTATTACGATATGAAAGCACGCTGGCTTTTTAGTTCTTCACTAGAGCGCAGTTTAGTAAGCTTTGCCGTATTAAGCGGCTGTTTATCTGCAATTGGTTGCTACTTCATTAGCCAATACTTTACCTTGTCGACCGCAACTTCAGTCGCAATTGCAGTGCTATTTTTAGTTATTTATTTTAAGTTATTTATGAGTACTTATAACAAAGTTATAAGTAGCTTTAATCGTAACCATGCTCACCTAGATGCTATTTTGAATGAGGACTACAACCAACTCGTTAAACCGAGCTACCAAGGCGGAAGCATCAACCGATTGCAGCAAAGCTTAATTACTTTAAGTGAAGAGTTATTTAAAAAGAAATCACGTTATGATCAGCATGTATTTTTGGTATATCAGCTAATTGAGCACTTTAATGTACCAATAATGGTGCTCGATCAAAGCAATAAGCTGAGCTATGCCAACAACGCATATAGCGAATTTAAAAATACACCATGGCAAACTATGCGCTACTCAAGCGCAGAGACATTAGGGCTTATAAAGCATGATGCTCATTGGCAACTTAGCGATGCGATTACTGCGCAACAATGGCAAATACGCCACAGTGAATTTATAGAGCAAGGCAGTTGCCATCAACTTATTGTAATGATTAATATCACCTCTGCTCTTCGCGAAAACCAACTACAAGCATGGCAGCAAATAATTCGCGTACTCGGCCACGAAATTCGTAATTCGCTTACTCCGGTGATTGGTATGGCCGAAAACCTCGCGGTAAAGCTTACCGAGCCACGTCAGGCACAAGCGTTAAACGTAATAAGTGAGCGTTGTAATCACCTAAATGAGTTTGTAACCCGCTACGGTGATATAAATAAAGCCCTTTCACTCAACATTGTTACTATAGATAGTAAGGTTTTTTTTAATCAAGTGTGCGCTATTTACCCTGATGTTGAGTTTGCTCGTAGCATTAACTGCTCAACTTTTAATGCCGATCGTACATTTTTAAATCAAGTAATTATTAACCTGATAAAAAACGCCATAGAAGCCAGCTCCAGCCCGGTTAAAATAGCATTGAAAATCAGCACTCAAAACTCGGTGAACTGCATTACCATCTCTGACCACGGACATGGCCTTGCAAACCCAGATAATATATTTGTGCCGTTTTACACTACTAAACAACAAGGCCAGGGCATTGGTCTCAGTTTTTGCCGTAACGTGATTGAACAACATAACGGCAGTTTAAGTTTAGTAAACAAAAGTAATGACTTAGGTGCTGTAGCAACTATTTTGTTACCGGTATAATTAATTTTAACAAGAGTTTGCGGGTATTTGCGGGTATACGTTTTGATATATAAAACTTAAAAAACTAATAACATAAAGTATTAGGGCAGGTTAAAGTTTGAAGTACATAATCGATACGTTTTTCCATTATAAAAACTAGTTTAGTGTTTGATGCCTTAACCGCAACCAAAAACGATTAATTATCAATCAGTTGTTATTACAAACAAAAGAAAATGCTTGCTGCATACTCTATTGTTTGTATAATGCGGATACAGAATAAGAGGTATATAAGTATCCTTTTTATTTTAAGTGGTTTTTCTTTATCTTTTTATGCTTAAAAGATTAAAGAAAAATTATGCCAGCGTGATGAAATTGGTAGACATGGGGGATTCAAAATCCCCTTCCGAAAGGAGTGCCGGTTCGAGTCCGGCCGCTGGTACCACTTTTTGAACCTCAGCTAATTATTGGCTGAGGTTTTTTTATGCCTAAAATTTAACTAGTAATTTATACTAATTCGCTTTACTAAGTGAGCTACGTTTAGGTAAGAAAACCATGTCGATAACAAGGTAAAACCTAGTTAAGCTGAAGCAAAAGCTACAAGCCTTTCATTAAAGCCGTCAACGTAATTAGGAAGGTACATAAATCTAATTAGCATGCTAGTTATGCGTCTTGCTCTTGATTTGTTATATTCCCGATTCGATTATTTAACTCTTCGTCACTAACATCTTCTTTGTGTGTACCAATGATCCATATATGACCAAATGGGTCTTGTAGCGTACCGGTCCTATCACCATAAAACTGGTCATGTACGGGTCTTATTTCTGTTGCACCAAGCTCAATTGCTTTTTTAAATACGGTATCAACATCTTCAACATAAAGCATAAGGCTTAGCGCTGTACCACCGAGCTCTTTTGGGCTTTTTAAATGCTCTTCAGAACCATTATCTGAAAGCATAATATGCGAATCACCAATTATTATTTCTGCATGGGCTATTCCACCATCAGGTAAAGGCATTTGCATTACGTGTTCAGCACTAAATGCATCACAATAAAAATCTATCGCTTTTTGTGCGTCATTCATAATTAAATAAGGTGTAACTGAATGAAACCCTTTTGGTATTGCTGAGACTGCCATAATATTCTCCTTTACTTACGCGGTGATTTTTAATATTTAATAAACTAAATATGCGTTTAATTGCCCCTAAATTTAAGCTTAGCTCATACAAAAAATTGCGTTACTTTTCGAGGTTTAAACGCTTATGCCAAGCAGCAATACTTTCATCAGGGTATTCTTCAAATTGCTTGTCACCTTCATTAATGGGCGCATTTACCCAATTTGCTTTACTACCAAGCATTAAATGAGTGCGCTCTGGCGGTATGGGTAACTCACTATCTATTGCACCAGCAAAGGGGTGAACTTGCTCAGGCCAACGTGCATCGTATAACCACAAGTTAGCACTACAATGCTTACAAAAATGACGCTCTGCAGGGCTGATTTTATCGCCTATTTTTGCATGATAAATAGTTATGTGTTCACGCCCTGTAACCTCAAGCGTGCTGAATTGCGCGTTTAAATTAATAACAAACCCGCCGCTCCCTGCGGTTTTACGGCATATAGAGCAGTAACATAAATTGTAAGGATAAGGGTGTTTTGAGTTGACCGTAAATACCACTTTGCCACAGTGACAAGCCCCATTAAGCTTCATAATATATCCAATTTTTTTATTGTTGGCTTGAACTAATACCTTAACTAGGTGAGCTAAAAAAAACCACAACAATTACATGCTGTGGTTTTTTAATTATTGAGCTTACTAGCGTTTCCAATATCTTAAATTACGCAATGTATTTATAAATTTATCGGCTGAATGTGCCTCTAAATCTATCCAACCATCATCTGCTTTTTCATCAAGGCCAGCCGCTTTAAATAAAGGCTTAGCCTCACTTGTAAAACCTATGTATTTCATATGTGCATACGCATCACTTACAAAGTCTTTAGCTTCTGCAATAGCTGCTAGTTTTTCGGCTCCCTCTTCAGTGGTGAGTACAAATACTGCATCGTATAAAACCGACGGACCACCATTAATAACCTGATCGGCTTCAAAGTGCTTACCCTTACTACATTTAGCACCGCCAACTTGTGGGGCAATAATTTCAAAGTTTGCACCTTCACTTTTAAGTGCATTGATAACCGATTCAAAAATGTCTACATTAAAGCCATCACTTACTAAAACACCTAATTTACGGCCTTTGAAGGTGTTGGGCGCATTTTTCAAAATACTTAACGCATCAGATACAGGTAAGTCTTTACGTGTTGGCATAGCAGCTTCAGCTGGGTCTGGCATTTCTTGCAAGCCAAGTCCTTCGGCAACTTTATTTGCGAGGGTTTCGTCAATATTTAACAAGTGCGATACCAAACGTTCTCGTATTGGCAGATGCTCAACTTTAGACAGCTCAAACACGTACGCAGATTGAATATGCGCCTGCTCTACCTCTGTTTGGCTTAAGTAAAACTGACGAGCTTGACTGTAATGATCGCTGAATGTGTCTGAACGATAACGTAGCTTATCCCCACTCATTTGCTCTGATGAGCTTTTAAACCCGTGCACAGGGCATTCACGAGGATTATTTTCGCCTGCGCTCCATGAGTTTGGCTCATAGTTAACACGTCCTTTAGGATTTTGCATCGCCATGTGCCCATCTTGCTGAAAATGCCTCATTGGGCACTTAGGCGCATTAACCGGAATATGCGTAAAGTTAGGACCACCTAAACGCTTAGTTTGAGTATCTAAGTATGAAAAGTTACGACCTTGCAGTAGCGGGTCGGGTGTAAAGTCGAGCCCCGGTACAATGTTTTGAGTACAAAATGCTACTTGCTCTGTTTCTGCAAAAAAGTTGTCTACAACACGGTCAAGCACCATACGGCCAACAATTTGCACTGGTACTTGCTCTTCAGGTATAAGCTTAGTGGCATCAAAAACATCAAATTCAAATTCATCAGCAAATTGCTGATCAAACACCTGTACACCTAGCTCCCACTCAGGGAAGTCGCCATTACCAATAGATTCCCACATATCTCTGCGATGAAAATCAGGGTCCGCGCCGTTTAATTTAAGCGCCTCGTTCCACACAACTGATTGCATGCCGCCTTTTGGTTTCCAATGAAATTTAACAAATTTCTCTTCACCTTTGGCATTAATAAATTTAAAGGTATGAACGCCAAAACCTTCCATAAAGCGTAAAGAGCGTGGAATAGCTCTATCAGACATTGCCCACATAACCATGTGCATTGACTCAGGCGATAAGCTCACAAAATCCCAAAAGTTATCATGTGCTGTTTGCGCTTGTGGAAAACCACGATCAGGCTCGGCTTTAGCTGAATGAACTAAGTCTGGAAACTTCATCGCATCTTGAATAAAGAATACCGGTATATTGTTACCCACTAAATCCCAGTTTCCTTCTTGGGTATAAAATTTTACCGCAAAACCACGTACATCACGTGCTAAATCTGGAGACCCTTTATTACCTGCAACTGTAGAGAAACGAGTAAATACTGGGGTTTTTTCACCTTTTCGCTGAAAAATATCTGCACAGGTTAAATCTTCAAGCGTGTCGTAAGTTTCAAAATATCCGTGTGCACCATAGCCTCTAGCGTGCACTACACGCTCAGGAATGCGCTCGTGATCAAAGTGAAAGATCTTCTCGCGCATTATGTGATCTTCTAATAATCCTGGGCCACGCTTTCCAGCACATAATGAATTTTGATCGTCACTTACAGGGCAGCCCTGCGCGGTGGTCATGGTAGGGTGTTCATCCGACGCTTTTTGATGCAATTCACCGCCATGCCCTTTATTACCTGAGTATTTAAATGATTCAGCCATGTTTAGTCCTTCATACAGTTTGATTTAATGGGTCAATAGTTTTTATGAGCTTTAAAGCTAAAAGCGACTATGCAAATGCAAAATAAAGACCAGCCATCCAACCTAGTAAAAAAGGGCTGTACAGATAACAATGTAGTATTTGAAGTGGTTTATAAAAGAAAAGGTTACACAGGTATGTAACTTTTTCACACAAAAAAAGAGCACTTAAAAGTGCCCTTAGGTTTAAATCGTTTTAAATTTAGTTAATCTTTGCTTTCGTTAACTAAAATAACTTTACGATGTGGGAAAGGTATTTCGATGTTGTTTTCATCCAGTGCTTTTTTAATTAACTCTGGCACCGTATAAAGAATATCGAAGTAATGCTCGCCCTTACAAAAAGGTCTTACTAAAAAGTCTACTGAGCTGTTGTTAAGAGTTTCTACTTCAACAAAAGGAGCTGGATCTTTTAGTATGTGTGGGTGCGCTGCAAGTACGGCATCTATAACTTTACGTACAGCCGTTGTATCTTCACCGTAAGCAACACCAAAATGCATATCCACACCACGAATTGGATGATGTGAATGGTTTATAATTTGCGCGCCCCAAATTTGACTATTTGGAATAATAACCTGTTGGTTATCGAACGTTTGTAAAATAGTAGTAAACATATCTACTTCTGTTACTTTACCAAAACGCCCTGCTGCCTCAATAAAGTCATTCACTTTATAAGGTCTGAAAACTAGTAGCATAACGCCTGCTGCAAGGTTCGACATTGCACCTTGTAACGCCAAGCCTATAGCAAGTCCCGCAGCACCTAGCAAAGCAATAATAGAGGCTGTTTGTACACCAAAGCGATTTAACACAGCAATAATAACGAACGCTAATATGATGTATCGAGCCATGCTGCCTAAAAAGCGAAAAAGCGTGTCATCAAGATGAGTGTATTTATGGCATAAGCCAATAATTAAATTGCGTACTTTGCCCGCTAACCATAAGCCCGCAAGCAAAATTGCAATCGCTAGTAATATGTTGGTTGCCCACGTAATTGCAGCGGGTAAATATTGATTAATATCAATGTTGTTTATTATGTCTTCCATTGTTTTTCCTGTTTTAAAAACTTTTAATTAGTTTTAACTAGTTTCAACTATACCAAGCGCAACAGTTTAACAAAAAATTAACTAAAGTACGAATATAGGTTCAGTTTTACATGTATAAGCGCTTTGAAGGAGGGATTTTTTAACTACTGCTTTTAAAACTATGGATTGATAAAATATAATTTTAAGCCCTATTTAGCGCCAATATTTAATTAAAAATTAAACCCAGTTATATCTTGCTATAACGCAGTTTCGCTCATATAGTCAGCAAATTATCACACCTTTATTTTGAACATCTTTGTTTATGAAATCTTCTGCTCCTGCTAGTGATTTTGGTACCTTATTAGGTTATGCACCTGGTAATGTTGCTGTTTACTCATCTGATTATGATACGGCTGACGAAAGTATTTATCCTAATCGTAGCGCCTATCGTAGTTACCTTGATGGCATTTACATGGGCTATAAATGGCAATGCGTTGAGTTTGCACGTCGATGGATGTATCTCAACCATAGCTATATTTTTGATGATATTGCTATGGCTTACGATATTTTTGAGCTGCGTTCTGTGCGCGATGTAAATAGCCAAAACAGATTGCCACTAAACGCGTTTAAAAATGGTGCTAAATATCATCCTCAAGTAGGTAGTTTACTTATTTGGGAGGAAGGCGGCGAGTTTGAAGAAACAGGCCATGTTGCTGTCGTTGTTGAAGTGCACGAAGATAAAATACGCCTTGCTGAGCAAAATGTAGGACATCAAATATGGCCAAAAGATCAAAGCTGGTGTCGTGAGCTAAAAGCAAAAGTAACCAAAGATGGCGACTATTGGATTGAGTGCTCTTACAGCGACGCCACTATTTTAGGCTGGATGACACAAACTGATGAAACAGAATATGCTGAGCCAACGTCTGAGCTAAACACTGATTTATTTATTATAGAAGCCCATAAAGCAGTAGATACAGGCCAAGCAAACAAGTCATGGTTAAATATTGCGAATGACGATGAAGCTGCCTACGTAGAAATGATGCAAGGCCATAAACTTACATCAGTAGCTGAGGATCAACATAATTACTTTGCGATATCTCAAACGGCGCAGCAAAGCATTGAGCATGCAACAAATGAGCTGCATGGCTTATTTATGCATGCAACCGACTATGTACTGCAGCACCCTGAGTTATTAAAAAAGTTTAATTTACCCGATGTTGTGATTAATAAAATTCGCCAATCGTGGGATAACCGCTTAAACCAATTAATTACCAGTCGGTTTGACTTTGCTTTAACAGCAGCAGGTTTAAAAGTTTACGAATACAATTGCGATTCGGCATCGTGTTACATGGAAAGCGGCAAAGTTCAGGGTAAATGGGCAAAACACTTTGGTGTTAAAACAGGTGTAGATGCAGGCCAAAATTTATTTAAAGATCTCGTAAAAGCATGGCGTAAAAGTGAAGTAAAAGGTCTTGTTCATATTCTGCAAGATGATGAACCAGAAGAGCATTACCACGCATTATTTATGAAAGAAGCTATTGAAGCCGCAGGCTATGAATGTAAATTAATCATAGGTTTAAGTTCACTTAGCTGGAATGAATCTGGCAACATAGTAGATGCAGATGGCGCACAACTGAGTTACGTGTGGAAAACGTGGTCGTGGGAAACCGCACTTGATCAAATTCGTGAAGAGTGTGAAGCCGACCAATCACTAACTGATAACTTTGAACCACAATTTCAAGCTGGTGAAACACCGCGCCTAGTAGATGTACTGCTGCGTAAAAACGTGATGGTATTTGAACCACTGTGGACACTAATCCCAAGTAACAAGGCTATTTTACCAATACTGTGGAGTTTATTCCCTAATCATAAATATTTACTTAATACCGCGTTTGAGCTTAACGACGAGTTATTACAAACCGGATATGTAGTTAAACCAATAGTAGGACGCTGTGGCGCTAATATTCAACTTGTTGATGAACAGCAGCAAGTTATAGAAAAAACAATGGGGCACTTTGCCGAGCAAGACCAAATATATCAACAGCTATTTGCACTGCCTAAAGTAGATGATTACTTTGTACAAATATGTAGTTTTACAGCCGCCGGTAAATACTCTGGTGGTGGCGTGCGTGTTGATAAAAGCATGATCATAAACGGCCATAGCGATTGTATGGCGTTGCGTATTAAATAAATAATACTAAGCCCGCAATTTTGCTGCGGGCTTAAGTTTGTGTAGACCTTCCTTCTTTTAAGTTTTATAGCTATCTCAAGCGAGTTACTCCTGATAGAGTAAATTTATTAAACACCACAAACTAAGGTATTTCATGGCGAATCAATTTAATATACTTGGCACACGTTTAAAACTATGTTGCGGTAATGGTGGCTACACACGTGAAGGATTTTGTTATGTACCAGAATCAGATCTTGGCAATCACAGTGTGTGTGCAATTATGACTGACGAGTTTTTAAAATTTTCAAAATCACAAGGTAACGACTTAATAAGCCCAAACCCTCTTTACGATTTTGAAGGTTTAAAAGCCGGTGATAAATGGTGCTTGTGTGCGCTAAGATGGCTTCATGCTATTTCAGCAAACGTTGCGCCACCAGTGGTACTTGAAGCTACAAATAAAAAATCATTAGAAATAGTGTCGCTCGATGTTTTAAAAGCGCACGAATATATAGCCAAAGTTTAAATACACTTAAGCGTTATTAAATTAAAGTCTGCAGATTTTACAAATGTATGCAGGCTTTTCAAAAATTCAATCCCCCCTCCAGCCTCTAAAATCTTAAATAAAAACATAACCACATGTTTTTAAATCACTTTTAAAAACAATCAGCTTACGGCATAACAGTTGCTTCATTAGGTTTAAGTCATGCTCATAACGCAACATATTATATGAGCAACACATTACTTAAGTAGGAGAAATTATGAGTAACAATAACGAATCAAACAAAACAACTAAATTTACCGCGCCAGGTATGAGTGACGAATCAGCTCAAAAAACAATAGCTACGCTAGATAACCGCATGGTTGCATTGATAGATTTACAGCTTACTTTAAAGCATATTCACTGGAACGTAGTAGGACCTAACTTTATTGGCGTACACGAAATGATAGACCCACAAGTAGACATTGTGCGCGAAATGACAGATACAATTGCAGAGCGAATTGCGACTCTTGGTGGAGTGCCCGTTGGTACGCCTAAATCAATTGTAGATCGTCGTACATGGAACGAATACTCAGTAGGTAAAGGGTTAGTAACCGAGCATTTAGCCGCACTTGATAAAGTATACAACGGCGTTAATGGCGATCACCGCAAAGCAATCGAGACTCTCTCTGAACTAGATCCGGTGTCTGAAGATATGATCACCAGCCAACTAGCTGACCTAGAGCAATTTCAGTGGTTTATTAGAGCCCATTTAGAATCATCTACAGGCGAGCTAAAAAGCTAATATATTTAATTTAAGAAAGCCCAGCATTAATATGCTGGGCTTTTTTTTGCGTAAAAATCCATTTATTTATAATCATATATAGATATGAATCAGTAAGCTCTAATACAAAATTCATATAAAAACAATAGAAAATTGGTATTACCAAAACAAATAACCAAAATAAAAATGAATGACTTTACACACCTCACTATTTCGAAAAGTTATAAGCCATACCCAACCTTTAATGAATACCTCATTATTTTAACATCACTTAAAAAGCAAACTAAACACGTATAAAATTACATCACAAAAGCTCAAAATAGCATCTAAATCTGCGTTAAATAGTACAAATGATATAAAAAAACGCCTTTGGTAAACATACTTTAATAAAATTCATTCAAAATATAAAAAATAAAAACACATCATAAGCCATTAAATTTATTAAATATAAACAAAAAAAACGAACACTTTGTAATACAGTTTGTGAATTTTTGGTAAACAAAGGTTGTAATAAAAGCTGAATTGGACTAATTTCAACCATACCACCTGTATGACACACTACAGGGAAATAGCAGTTAAATTGGTTAACCAAGCCAAGTAACAACACACACAATGACGTAAGTCGTACCCAAACGGGAGAGATACATGAAACTCAATCAAATTACTTCAACATTAATTAATAAACATAAAAGAAGTAGCTCTACAACAATCAGTGCAGCAGCCCTTTTATTAATGGCTTCTTCTACTATTGCAGCGCAAGAGGCTCCGGCAGCTTCAGAAACGGCAGCTGCAGATATTGAAGTTATTGAAGTAAAAGGCATGCTAGGTAGTATGAAAGCCGCCGCTATGCTTAAGCGTACTGACGGACGTATTGTAGATGCGATTGTTGCTGAAGACATTGGTAAGTTACCTGATAATAATATTGCAGAAGCACTGCAACGTATTACTGGTGTATCTATTAATACCGATTTTGGTGTGGGTGACAGTGTTTCGATTCGTGGCTTACCTCAAAACCGTGTTGAATTAAACGGTCGTTCTACTATTGGTGACTCTCGTGACGGTATTAGCTTACAAGATTACCCATCAAGTTTCTTAAAAACAGTAGAAGTAGTTAAGTCTCCTACTGCCGATATGATTGAAGGCGCATTAGGCGGAACAGTTAGCTTAAAAACAGTTCGCCCATTAGAGTTAGATAAACTAACTGGCGCAGTTTCATTAGATGGTGAATATGCAGATAAAACAGAAAAAGTAGCGCCTATTTTTAGTGGTTCACTTGGTAACAACTGGGACTTTGACGAAATGGGTACCTTTGGTGTCATTGCTATGTTTTCGTATCAAGATCGTGAAATTCGTCAAGATGAAACGTCTAGCCGTGTTAAACCTCAAGACATTGATATTAATGGCCAAGAAGGTAATACACCAAGTGGCAACGCTATCGTACGAGACGAGCACAGTGTTGAACAATATGTAGAACAACGTAAACGTACTGCTGTAAATTTATCACTTCAGTGGGCACCGCAATCTGGTAATGGCATGGTGTATCTTGATTTAAGTGGCACTAAACGCTCTGGTGAGCAAAGTGGTAACTCTATATTAGGTGTTGCAGGTTCACTATCAACAGATGCAAATACAACTCAAGATGCTAACGGCGTAAATAATTACACGCTAACAAACGAATTTGGTATCCCTAAAACATACAGTGACTTTCGTGAAACTGACTCGTTTTCAAATGCACTTGGTGCAGAGTGGAACCTTACTGACAGTATAAAAATCTCTGGTGAAATTGCGGTAGCATCATCAGAAAGCGTAAGACCTGATTCTGAATTTACTTTACGCCCAATCGAAAAATCAACATTCGAAGCAAGTGGCGGCGTTGATTTAGTAAATCATTTATATGATGGTGCGTTTTCGCAAGACGGTAATAAATTACCAAGCATCATACACTCAGATCCAAATGCATTTACTGACCCACAAAACTTAGCACTACGTACGTTCAAAAGTGAAGATAGAAGAACAGACAACGAAGAAACCGCCGTTCGTTTTGATGTTGAAATGTTTGAGCCACTCAGCAGCTTAAGCTGGGTGTCTAAAGTAAAAGCAGGTGTTCGTGTTACTAACCGCGATTACGAATATGAGCAATACAAAGTAGAAATTAAAGACATTTACAAAAATGCATTTAACGACTCAGATGGTTCATTAGCTACTTTATGGGTTGATGACTACAATGCTGCTTTTTCAAATAGCTTCACAACAGTTAGCCACGACAACTCTTTTGACCAATTAGGTCATTCGGGACAAAATGACCTACTAACGTTTTTAAGCTACAACGGTTTATCTAACCCTGCAAATACTTACGCTCAACTTCAGCAGTTACTTGCAGGTACTAACCTAGCGTCAACAGGGAGTCTTTCAGATAACCAAGAGTTCCAAGAAAGCGCATACCGTAACGTAGTTGAAGATACAGCTGCTGTGTACATATCAGCGTACTTAGACTTTGATAACATCACTGCGATTGTGGGTGGTCGTTATGTGACTACAGATTTAGAATCTAGCGTATTTCTTAATGGCGAAAAAGTAACTGGCGACAATGATTACAGCGACTTTTTACCAAGCTTAAACGTTACGTATAACTACTCAGACGAAACATTATTCCGCTTTGCTGCTGCAAAAGTTATGCGCCGCGCTGACTTTAGCGAGCTAAGCCCTGCATTTGACGTTAATAATGACATTACAGGTGCAACGCAAGGCTCTATTGATTTAGAACCATACCGTGCAACGCAATACGACTTATCTGTAGAGCATTACTTTGATGAAGGTAACGTACTATCTTTCGCAGTATTTTATAAAGATGTTGAGTCTTTCTTAAGTAACGAAAGTAGCTGTGTAGCTGCATCAAGCACTTCAACAGGTCAAAACGTAACTCAGTGGAACCAAGTATGTCAGCTTGACGTTGCAGGTGTATCTCAAGACAACCTAGTTTACTCAGATGCGACTGACTACCCTGTAGATATAGATGGCTTTAACCATGTTGCAGGCTTGCGTGACGCAGGACTAACGGGTATTGATACAGTTAAAAATGTAAACGGTGAAAACGGCTCAGTACAAGGTTTTGAAGTTGGTTACCAACAGTTCTTCACAAGCTTACCTGGTGCATTTTCTGGCTTAGGTGTTAATGCAAACTACACGTATGCAGACAGCGAACAACCAAACGGCAACCCATTATTAGATATTTCTAAAAATACGTACAACTTACAAGTATTTTGGGAATACGAAGGGTTCTCTACTCGTATCGCTTATAACTACCGTGACAGTTTCTTAGATACAGAAAACGAGAAACGCGTAGAAAATATTAACTCAGACGGCAGCATTTCAGCAGAAGGCACTGTTTACGGTAATAACTACCGTGACGACAGAGGCCAGTTAGATTTCTCTGCAAGCTGGGATATTAACGAAAACGTGACCTTAGTAGGTAATGCGACCAACTTAACGGGTGAGCCTTCAATCTACCTATCTGAACTAGGTGGTGCTTGGAAGTACACTGAAGCGGATCGCCGTTACAGCTTTGGTATTCGCGCTAAATTTTAATTTTCCCTAGGGCGTGTTGTTCTTTGGTGGTTGAATTTGCAGCAGTGTGTTTGGTTTTTAGGCAAGGCAGTGCCTATGTAGTGTGGTTATTCCCCATAAATAGGCGATAACGCAGCATAAAGACCAAACATGCGCTGCCCAAAGGGTTCTTTCTAGGGACGATTAACTTTTTGTTGCTCGGTTTTTACTTAGCCCACTAGGTTACAAACCTCGCGCCGCGATTTAATCGCCCCTAGATTGAACAAATTTCAATCCACAAAGGTCTACACGCCCAAGACACTAAAGCCTGCTTTTATGCAGGCTTTTTTACGTCTATAAAAAAGTGGCTTTATATTACGTAAAAAACACTCCCTCCTAGCTATACTTATTTGAATATTAAATTTACTATCAAAACGTTGTAACTATTAGCAAGGATACTGAAGTGCTGTCGCGTTTATATAATTTTATGCCGGGTTTAGATACATTGCTGCACTACGAGCGACAATGGTTTGCTGATGATGTAAGAGCGGCGCTATCGGTAGCTGCGGTAGCTTTACCTGTTGCCATAGCCTATGCACAACTAACCGGTGTTAACGCCGCCGTAGGGTTATATTCTTGCATACTGCCAATGATGCTATATGCTCTTTTTGGCACTTCTAAACAATTAATAGTCGGCCCTGATGCCGCCACCTGCGCCGTTATTGCAGCAGTAGTAACACCTCTTGCTGCAGGTGACAGCTTTAAGCATTGGCAACTTGTTGTCACCATGACCGCCATGACCGGCTTTTGGTGCTTTATAGCCAGTAAATTTAAGTTAGGTGTATTAGCCGACTTTTTATCTAAACCTATTTTAATGGGATTACTAAACGGCGTAGCTATCACTATTATTGTGGGTCAATTTTCTAAAGTATTCGGTTTTACCTTTGATGAGCGCTACTTACTTGAACGCCTAGGCGGTGTACCCACATACCTAGCGCAAACACATGTTCCCACCTTACTAATGGCTTTGTTTACACTGGCGGTTTACTTTGCCATGAAGCGCATAAGACCCACGTGGCCTGCATCTATGTTTGCCATAGCTTTTGGTGCGCTTTTGGTATGGATTTTTGATTTAAAACAACTTGATATAAAAACTATTGGCACCGTAACTGGCGGGCTTCCCGTTTTTAATACCCCTGTTTTTGATTTAGGGATTATTCGTGAGCTAGTGGTACCCGCACTTAACTTAGCCATCGTGAGCTTTGTTAGTATGATGCTAACTGCGCGTAGCTTTGCTGCTAAAAATGGCTACGACATAGACGCCGATAAAGAATTTAGAGCGTTAGGTATTGCCAATATTGCGTCGGCTCTTTCGCAAGGTTTTGCAGTCAGTGGCGCCGACTCACGCACCGCTGTTAACGATGCAACGGGTGGTAAAACGCAGTTAGTATCAATAATAGCAGCGGCCATTATTGCGGTCATAGCCGTATTTTTAACTGCGCCACTTGAATTTATTCCAAGCGCAGCGCTAGGTGTTGTACTCATTATTGCCTCTGTTCATTTACTCGATTTAAAAGCGGTTTGGCAATTAAAACGAAAAGATAAACAGGCATTTTATCTCGCCTCAGCCACCTTACTTGCGGTGTTATTTATTGGCGTTATACCAGGGATCACACTTGCTGTATTACTGGGGTTATTTCAATTTATTCGCACTGTTATGCGCCCAACTGACAATATACTCGGCGTAGATGTTAACGGTGTAGTAAGAAGTTTAGACGCCACAGATAAAGCAAAAGCAGTGCAAGGCGTGTTTATCTATCGCTTTAATTCACCTTTAACTTACTTTAATGCCAGCTACTTTAAACGCAGATTACTTGAGCAATACGCAAGGCAAAAAGACGACACCCACTGTGTAATAATTGACGCTGTGCCCTGCTTTACTCACTTAGATTTAAGCGTAATGGCAATGCTTGCCGATCTAGATGTTATATTTAAAAAGCGCGATATAAGGCTTGAACTTGCAGGTAGAAAACGCCAACTACTTTCGTGGTTTGAAATTGCAGGAATGAAGTCGGGAAAAGAAGGTATATATATTCACTCAGACCTATACATCGCCCTAAAAAGAAATAGCGTAAGCCAGCACACAGAGGAAGTTAATTTATTCGTGGCAGATGAAAATAAAGAGGTGCTAACACAGCCATAAAATACTAAACAGCAGATCAGCTAGCTGATCTGCTTATTGTATTAAGTACTTTTTATACTTTAGGGTAATTTGAAGGGAAAAATGCTTTTTTAGCATCTTCATCAAACTCTTTTTTAAATGCTACATCAGTACCAATTACGCGTGCACGCGCAACCGCTGGGCGACTATCAATACTTTCAAACCAACGCTTAAGATTTGGGTACGGCGCTAAACCTTCTTCGCCCAATACAACCGGTGCTTTATCAATCCAGCCCCATGCAGATACATCAGCAATGGTATACGTATCACCCACAATAAAGTCACGACCTTCAAGGTGAGTATCAAGTACTTCGTAATGGCGCTGCGCTTCACGTAAATAGCGATTAACCGCGTAATCAAGCCCTTCTGGCGCCATGTGTCTAAAGTGTACACTTTGCCCTGAATACGGACCTAAACCAGATGCGATAAACATTAACCACGACAGCATTTCAGCGCGATCATCGCCCTTGCCTGCTAGCTTTCCATATTTTTCAGAAAGGTACATTAAAATAGCGTTCGAATCGAATACACGCGTTTCACCATCAACTATTGCAGGTGCTTTAGCATTTGGATTAATTGCTTTAAATTCAGGTGTATGTTGCTCACCTTTTAAAGTATCAAGAGGAACAAGTTCAAACGGTAAGCCTGTTTCTTCTAAAAAGAGTGCAACCTTCATTGGGTTAGGAGTATGGTGAAAATAAAATTTAATCATGTAAAGTTCCTCAATAATTGAGACATGATTAAAGCACAACTTGAGCGGGTGTTCAAATTAAGTTTTAACTAAGTAAAATATACAGTTAAAACGTGATTTAATTGTAAACATTTCGTGATACTTCATTAGTGAATATCACTTATGCCAAGGAAAATATCAGCCTTTTCGAGCCATCACATGCTTTTAGAAATTTATGATTCACAAGGTTGCAGAATTTGCCCACCAGCAGAGCTGCTGAGTTTCAAAATTTACAGATGATGTAAAACTATAGACTGGTTTAATCCCTATTAATTCCGATGTTAATTACTGAGAGTGTTCAGTATGGAAAGATCCTTTTTACTTTCGCTGGTTTTATAAAAAACACTTCAAAAAAATAATAAGAGAGTAACAAAATACAGAATCTATTTATTAGCCTGATTTACATGTTAAAGTTGTCATTATCACTAAATTACTCTTATAGTGAATCTATATAAATATTGAGCAATACTATGATAAAAGCACAAATACCAGTAGACGAAGAATCTAGATTAAAAGCCCTGTATGAGTATGAAATATTAGATACTGAAGCCGAAAAAGTATTTGATGATTTAACTCAACTTGCTTCTGATATTTGTGAAGCCCCCATATCACTTATAAGCTTAGTTGATCCACAAAGGCAGTGGTTTAAATCAAAGTATGGTATCGATGTAGACTCCACCGAAAGAGATATCGCATTTTGCTCTCATACAATACTGCAAGACCAAGTATTTGAAATACAAAACGCTCTACTTGATGAACGTTTTTATGATAACCCTCTAGTAACCAGCGATCCAAACATTCGGTTTTATGCGGGCACACCGCTAGTTACACCTAGTGGCAGCACAATTGGTACATTATGTGTTATCAGCGACCAGCCAAAAAAGCTAACTCAAACACAAATTAACGCACTGAAAATACTTGGCAAAGAAGTTATCGCACAACTTGAGCTCAGGTTAAACAACAGAAAGCTGGCCACTGCATTAAAACAACAACAAATACATAATAAAAATCTTGAAGAACTAAAAAAAGAAGCTGATACAGCTAACACTCTAAAAGGTCGATTTTTAGCAAATATGTCGCACGAGCTAAGAACTCCGCTGCACGGCATTTTAAATTTAGCTGAGTTTGGACTGGCAGAGACTTCAAATATAGAAAAAGATAACGCCTTAAAAAGTATTTTAAGCTCCGCGAATATACTCTCAAATATTGTAAATGACATTTTAGACTTTTCAAAAATTGAAGCGGGTAAATTAAATATTGAGAATATTAACTTTAACCTGAGCGAAGTCATTAACAATGTAATTAATCCACTAACGAAACAAGCCACAGATAAAGGAATAAAATTTATTCCATCTATAGATAAAAATATCGCTACAACCTTAAAAGGCGATCCTGTCAGAATTTCACAAATTTTAAATAACTTATGCTCAAATGCGATTAAATTTACACAACAAGGCCAGGTAGAGTTTAAAGTCACTGTAAAAGAGAACTCCTTAAACACGCAAAATATTGTATTTGAAATAATCGATACAGGTATTGGTATTAGTAAAGCTGCACAGCAAAATTTATTTAAAGAGTTTCATCAGGCTGATTCATCTACATCTAGAAAGTACGGGGGCACGGGCCTTGGCCTCTCCATTTGCACCAAGCTAAGTGATTTAATGAATGGCAAAATCAACTTCACGAGTAAAGAAGATAAAGGTTCTGTATTTACTTACCAACAAAGCTTTGAAACATCAGAACTCGATGAATTATTAAAACCAAATAAAGAAATAACCGATTTACAAGGGTGTACTATTTTGGTTGCCGAAGACAATAAAGTAAATCAAGTTATCGTAAGTAAAATGCTACAAGCCCATAATGCGAAAGTAATATTTACCGAAAATGGCAAAGAATGCGTTGATTACTTTTTTGCCAACCATGTTGATTTGATTTTTATGGACATTCAAATGCCAGTGATGGATGGAGTGCAAGCCACTAAAATAATTAGAGCGCAACAAACAGGTAAAACAACGCCAATTATTGCCATGACAGCCAACACCATGAAACAAGATATTGAACACTATTTAGATATTGGTATGGATGGCTATTTAACGAAGCCATTTAATAAAGAGCATTTAAACAGCTTGCTCAATGTCTATAATCCAAAAAACTCAAATCTCAAAAATTTAGCAGTTAAAGTTAGTAACCCAAACATTACGAGTGAACGTAAGCTAAAACAGATATGCAATGAGCTAAAAAAGTTAATTCCAAATGCCGACAGAGTCAGTCTCTGGTTGTTTAATCACGACTATACTGCCATTAATAGCTTAATTTGCCTTGATGAAAAAAATGAAATAGTAAGTAATGCAGTTTTAAAAGCTGAAGACTTTCCTGCATACTTTGACTATATTTTAGATCATAAAGTATTAGACGCATCAGATGCGAGAAACCACGAAATCACTAAAAACTTCACCAAAGTTTATTTTGAACCATCAAACATTTACTCCTTGCTTGATTACATCTACTTTATTGATAACAAGCCACTAGGTGTTATTTGTTGTGAAAGTGTTGGCTCAAAAATTTCATGGAGCCATGCAGATAAACTGTCACTTATTAAAGTAGCTGATGTAACAACCTTGTTTTTATCCAAACAGTTAAAATCATAGTAGCTACTTAATATATATAAAATGGGAGGAGTGCCTAATTACTTAAACTATTTAACTAAGCGGCATATGCCACCAAGTTTATGCGCGTTTATTGATTTAACAAAAAATTTGAATGTATATGGGTAACTAAAGCGAAGCGTTGAGTTTACTTTTTAGCTGTGCAATATTAACTGGCTATAAACTAAAAATAATACTTATAAATTAAAGTAAATAACCGCTTAAATGAAGCACAGGGATCGCTAAGCCTATCTACAGGTTTGGTATAAAAACTAAAAAGGATGAATATGATTAAGCCATTTTACGTTAGCTGTTTGTTAGCCCTCTCGCTATTAACACCCTGCCTTGTAAAAGCAAACCCGACAGCCTCGCAATATCAGGAAATTCTTAACGAGAACCTTGCTGAAAACGAGCCTGGGGTATCGGTAATTATAAGTAAAAATGGCAAAGTACTTTTTAAAGGAACGCGCGGGCTTGCCAACCTTGAGCATAACATTGCACTTAATGAGCAAAGCGTTTTGCGTTTAGGTTCTATTTCAAAACAATTTACTGCAGCTGCAATTATGATGTTGCAAGAGCAAGGTAAGCTAGCGGTTACCGATGATATTCATAAGTATGTTGCAAGCTTTCCAACAGAGGGCAACCTCGTCACAATCGAAAACTTATTAACCCACACCTCAGGCATCGCCAACTACACAGATGACGACGATCTCTTTGATAAAGAAATACAAGTCCCCACCAGCGTTGACGATGCACTAGCGCGATTTGCTAAACACCCAATGGTGTTTAAACCCGGCGAAGCGATGGCTTATTCAAATACCGGTTATTCACTGCTTGGGAAAATAATTGAAGTAGCAAGTGGCCAGTCTTACAAAGACTTTATTGAACAACACATATTTAAAAAATTAAAAATGAATCAGAGTAGTTATGAAGGGCAAGAACTTGTTACCCATCGCGCATCTGGCTATGAGCAAACAGAACAAGGATTTATCAACACCAGCTACATTAATATGGATTGGCCATATGCCGCAGGTGCGCTTATATCTACTCCAACTGACTTAAACATTTGGTTTAGTGCGTTATCGTCTGGCAAGCTTATTAGTAAAGCAGGTTATGAGAAGATGGTAAGCCCTTTTAAACTAAATGACGGCAGCTTTTCATCCTATGGTTACGGATTAATTATTAAGCCTTTGAATGAATACACCGTAATTAAACACACTGGCGGAATAAATGGTTTTTTAGCGCATGCACGCTATATTCCAGAGCAAAAGCTATATGTAGCCGTACTGGCTAATTCAAACCACATAAACCCTATTTTTATCAACGAAAAACTCACAGCCAAAGCATTGGGTATTGCACTCCCCGAGTTTAAAAAAGCAGAGGTAACAGAGCTGCAATTAGCGCCCGTATTGGGTGATTATCGTATTGATGAAAATACCTTACGCAGCCTAATTTTTGAAAATGACGTTTTGTATTCAAAGCGCACTGGTAGCGATAAAACAAAACTTATTACAATGTCTAAAAATAGCTTTTACTACCCTAATTCAAACAATTACTTAGTAATAGAAAAAAACAGCCAAGGCCAATTGGTAATGAAGTATTTTAGTGGATTATCAACAACGCCTACTGAGGCGATTAAGATTTAATTTCGACGTTATCTTAAATAACAATGCCCGAGGATGACTCAAGTCGTAATCTCGGGCATGACTAATTTTATCGTGTTCCTGAGGTAAATTAGGACCCTATTCATGTGATATTACGAAAAACTTCACTAAATTATAAAAAAGTGTATTAAGCACATAAAAACTTACTGCTGATTTAACAACCACTCTTTTGGCGCTTGCCCTGTTTTTTTTCTAAATACACGGGCGAGTGCAGAGCCATTTTCGTACCCAACCTGATTAGCCACTAAATCCATATTTTGATTTTTTAAAATAAGCTTTTTAGCAACCGATAAACGCCAATCAGCCAAATAGTCAGCCGGTGTTTGCTCAATTACTCGCTTAAAGGTATCGGCAAATTTAGAACGCGACATACCACATTCCTCAGCCATAGCGCTAAGTGACCAGCTTTGCTCTGGGGTTTGGTGTATTTTTATTAATACCTTAGCCAACTGAGGATGGGCAAGCCCTGCCATCATCCCGCTTTTAATTGTGCCTTCTTCTAGTACTTTACGAAGCACACTAATTAAAAATACATCGCATAAGCGATCTATAATTAAATGCTTACCGCTGGCGTCTTTAAATGCCTCTTCAAAAATCCAAAAAGCGCTCTGCGTTAATAATCCATCACCCGTTAATTCGTAATTTAAGCAAAAAGGCAGCGCCTGCAATAAAGGGCTATGCCCTCCACTTTGATAGCTAATTTGTGCACACACTAAATCAGCAACGTCACCCTTATCCGAAAATAAACAGTGCCCTGTAGAGTGAGGAAAAAAAATAACCGAAGGCGTAGACAAAACCACTTCAAAACCACTATTACTGCGCACTTTTAACGTACCTGAGCGTAATAAATGTAAATGCCCAACACCTTGATCGTCACTAAAGTCACTCGTACCGCACATATTCCCACTAAAAAACACATTGGCATTAAGTGAAAAATGACTCAGTACACTCGAAAGTACATCCATAAACGCCTCTTTGGATTATTGGTATGAAAATACAGACTAATAGACGCATATTAACCAAACAATAACGATAAAGTACAGTTGAGTTTTAAACAAACACACTAATTAAATTACCCTTTGGAGATACACATGAAATTTTCGACACTCACTAAATCAGCTTTTTTTGCAGCATCAGTCCTTGCAAGTTCACTAAGCTTTGCAGCAGACATAGACGCAAATGCCGACGTTAACGACATTGCAATTAGTGGTTACGATACCGTTGCTTACTTTACCCAAAACAAAGCGGTAACAGGCAGTTCTGAATATACTGCAACACATAAAAATGCCATTTATAAGTTCAGCTCAGCTAAGCATCGCGACTTATTTAGAGCTAACCCAGAAAAGTACGCACCACAATTTGGTGGCTTTTGTGCGTTTGGTGTATCAATGGAGAAAAAGTTTGACGTAGATCCAGAGGCTTTCAAAATTGTTGAAAACAAACTTTATTTAAATCTTGATAAATCGGTTCAAAAACAATGGCTAAAAGACGTACCAGGCTTTATTACTTCAGCCGATTCAAACTGGTTTGACATAAAAGACAAAACAGCAAAAGAGCTTTAATAAAACCAATTTAAAGTTAATTTTTGAGGTTGCTTCGGTTTATAACCGTTCACCCTCAAAATGCCATTTAAATTAATAAAATTTTAGGCTTAAGCTCTTAATTTAACTAATATTACTTTGATTTATTAAGCATCGCTTTTAAATCGGCAAATGGAGAATGCGTCGCAGCCTCAACTTTGCGATCTGTAGTCGACCCGCCATACATAATATGCTCGTGGTATTTATTGTGCTCATTGTCGTGGCAATAAATACACAATAACTCCCAGTTACTTCCGTCTTCAGGATTATTACTGTGGTTATGATCAACATGGTGCACCGTTAACTCACGTAAATTTGAGTATTCAAACTCACGAGCACAACGCCCGCATACCCAAGGATATAATCTTAAGGCTTTTATTCTATAACCTTCCTCTTGCTTAACATAAGCCTGAGGTACATCGTTATTCTTACTCATAATATTCCTGGTAAATTCACTATTTCGGTGCTCAATACTAAAAAAACTTAATTACTGACAAATCACCAAAAGAAGTATCTATATGCCGGCCTGTTTGCTCCCACGCACGTAGTACAACCATAAGTTTTTTATTGTCGGAAGTCCAAGAAATTCCACCGCCGTATGCCGCTACTTTTTCACCGCCCGAATCTTTTAACCCCAGTCCAGGGTCTGTATTTCGAATATTTCCCTTACCTACTTTGTATTCAGCAAATACGTGAACATTATGCGGTAACGAAAATGATAAAAGCGAGCCAATACTCGCCCCATACGAATTAGAAATTAACTTAGTGACCTGTGGTGCAGATGAATTTAAAAAATCAGCCTGAAACACAATATTATCTTTATTCTCAAGAGATACATGCTTAAAAGACCACGCGCCAACAATACTTAACGACAAATCAAATTTGCTGCTTAGCTTTGGCCTATTAAGAAAAAAATGCTCAAACAAAGACTCTTTATTATTGAAGGTATAAAAGTTGTGTTGGCCAGATAGCTCAAACTTGGTTGAACGTGTATTTTGCGAGAAAATTTGATCCGTTTGATTGCCGCTTAAATTGCTAGCCGTGCTTTGCAGCCCTCCAAGCGTTTGATAGTTAAATGTGATTTTAGAATTTTTAAATTTTCTATACGAAAGCAGTATATCTTGTGTTTTTGTTTCAACATCATCTTCGAAAATATCGGCTGAATAACCAATTTCAATGTCGTTAATATCAAAAAACACACCCACACGTTGATTGTTTATGGGCTCTAACGAAAACAGTGTTTTTTGATTACTCCCAGCCAAGTCATCGTATATTAACGCGTGACTAGTGTTAGGGTTTGAAATAGTGGTGCGTATCGACTTTAAGTCAAAGTCAAAAGCCAATACAGCACCAGATTGAAATGCCGCTAAAACGGCAAAGCTCACAATAACCAAGTAATTGCGATTCATTAAAAACACTCAAAAATTAATTTGTATTAGAGTAGCGTTTTTTCCACCTTAAATTATCACAAAAGGTTAACAATTGATGAAAACTTTAAATAATGCGCTTTATGTCATTTTTTGGAGTGCTCTCAAGGTCAAACTCACTTACATGCTTAATTAGCTCCGGGAAGAACGCTAAAAACACGGCTTCTAATTCGCCGTAGTTACGCGTTATATCATCAGCCGCCCCCGCAAAGTTATTAGTAAAACGGATGCGGTTAGCAATATTATCAAGTGCTACTCCTATTCCCTCAACGGTTTCGTACTCTTTAAACCAATCGTTTTTAGTCATACTTGTTACAACATGCTGCATACGCGTTGGCATAACAGGTATGCGGTTGTTTAAAAGCTGATAGCTGGTGTACTTAAAATCACTTAAAGGTTGCTTGCTAAATCGCTGCCAATGCACAATTAAAAAATGATCAAACACCACATCAATAGCCACACCAGCAAAACGTTTACGCTCAGGTGAAAAGTACTGCTTGGCGTGTTTAACTGCGCGGTGGGAGTCGGTAAATTTATCGACTAAATAGTGGTTATCGAGCCCATTTTTAACCGTATTTGGTAAGTGCTCTATATGTCTTTTTCCACCAAAGTCGCCCAACAAGTTCCCAAAGTGAGAATCGGCTGTGGGCTGTGCTAAATAAAGATGAGCTAAATAATTCAAAGTGTTCTCTGATTGGCTAATACAAACAAATAATAACGTAAATTTAAACCAAACTCACATTCGTGTTTAAAGCAGTACTTATGGTTTTGCTTACCAATTTTCACTCAAACATACTGTAAATTATTGTATAAACAGCGCAAATATAAAAACGAGTATATAAAAAACCGCTACATCAGCTATAGCGGCTTTTTAATGCTTTAGCTTTGTTATTAATTTGATCAAAGCTAGTTATTCGACTTTACCCAATTTCCATTGTCATTTTTGCTATGACTGTTTTTAACCGCAGACCAAGCCACTTTGTGCGCAGTGGTTTCGCGGTCGTCGTCGTTTTTTCTATCGCTTGGGTCCTTGTAGGTATCCCATGCACTATTAAACGCCTCTTGATATATTTCTTGAGCATGTTTAGGTAAGTTACTTTTTACCAACTCAGGTAGTTCGTCACGGTTTTTATATGGCATAACTTTCTCCTTATATTTACTTAATTACGCCACAAGCAACACGGCTACCACCGCCACCTAATGGCTTTGGCTCATCTGCATAGTTATCACTTCCTTCGTGGATCATCACTGCATGTTGTTTAAGTTTTTCAAGCGTGAGCCTTGGCGCTAAAACAGGCGATTTAGCTTGGCCACTTTCATTTACATACAACGCCGGTAAATCGCCTAAATGGCCGTTAGCCCAAGGAGAATCATGATGCTCGCTAGCTTTTGGATCGAAATGCCCACCAGCGGCACCACCTGGCACTACCTTATCGCCTTTTTTCTTGGGTTCACAACTAGCAAATTGATGAACATGAAAGCCATGCTGCCCCGGCGTTAAACCTTTTAAATTTGGTGAAAAAACAACGCCATGATCATTTTCTGTTAGTGTAATTGTGCCTAGTAATTGCCCCTGGCCCGACTTAGTAACTTGGTGCATTTCAACGTTTACATTAGCCAGTGCACTATTTTGTAGTAACACGCTGGTAAATAATATTGCAAAAGCAGGTTTTAAAACGCGGTTTAAACTTCTTTTAGTTTTTGAATCAAACTGCAAACAATTCATCATCATCTCCTGGTTTAGTATCAAATTAATAAAACAATATCGCTAAATTAAGCGGCTATTAAACAAGTAGTTTCAATGTCTATACCAGTCCTATGTGTAAACGTAAATTTATGTTTTTTTAGTCGCAATCTATTGATTAGAAGTCATTTTAACTAAACATCTATTTAATTAATGAGCTAACTTTTACTCAAAGATTAAGTAAAAATCGAGGCATATTTACAAAGTAAATGGCAACTTTACAAAGCTCGTGAGAAAAGATTACCAACATCCCTACCAAAAAAGACAACCCAAGTGAAAAAGACGATATTAAAGAGGCTGTTATTACTTAGGCGGTAGTCTCGAGGGTTGGTGTTGGTTGAATGGCCGTACGTTATGAAATAAAGAAGCGCCAATCTAAATAAGTCTTCTAAGATACTTTTAACGCGTTATATCTATAAGGGGTATTTATTTTTATAATCAAAGCATGTTTAAAACCAACCCGCTTATAAATGGGTCCATTTAATGACAAAAATTACGTTATTTAGTTGTTTTATATCAGAATTTTTAACGCAGTTAGCGTAAGATTTAATCCTTAAAATTAATTAAGTATTATTGCTTGGCACTAAAAAGCGAGCACAAAAAAAGGTGAAACCAAGTTTCACCTTTTTAATTAATTAGCTAGCGTTACGCTGTAGAAACGTTACTTGCACCTGCATTGTTAAGTATTTCTTCAATAGCATTTTTGTTGTCACTATCGTACTTAACACCAATTAATATAGAGCCTTTTTCAATGGCATCTTCATAATACTTAATTTCGTGCTCAGGGATAAACGCACCAATTGCGGCACCTAAAGTACCACCTACTGCGGCGCCTGCGCCACCAGCGGCAAATGCAGCGACTAACGGTCCGGCAACTAATAAACCAGTACCACCAGTTGCTACAGTCCCTACGGCAGTGAAACCGCCAATAATTGCAGCAAGAATACCACCCGAAGCCGCGCCAATAAGGCCACCTTCAGAAGCTTTAGTACCTTCGTCTACAGCAAAATCTTCCTTTGCGTATGAGTCGTTGGCTACAATACTAATATCAGCTTCATTAATACCTAAAGCTTCTAGTCTATAAATTGCGAGTGTTGCTTGTGATGCACTTTCGAATAACCCAGTAATAACGGTACTCATAATAACTCCTTTATTTATTTAAGAAAATACACTTACTACCAAGCAAAACTCAAACCAATTAAATTATAATTTAAAATCAACAACATAAAGCAAAACCCCGTACTAACACTCTTATTATTAGAGTAAAAATTGCTAAATTTTGTAAAAAACTCCTATCTACATAAACAAACTTACTAACAAGCGGTATGCCGTTTTTAATATAAATATATTAATTAAAATTATTACTTAGACCATATAATTTCAGCTAATTGGTTAGTCGCTGTTTGGTGAATAATCAGCCCATTATTCCCCATGCGCATATGCCTAATTAAGCCAGAGTAAACACCCTCTTTGCTCGGAATTTGCCAGCTTTGCATGGTTTCGGTATTAAGGTCGAACCGTACTAAGGTTTCAGGGCGTTTAGCTGACTCGTTAAACCAAATAGCGTTATCTGCATATTCAATTGCATACGGGTGGCTGTTTTCACCGCTGGGATTATCCCACTGGGTGATCTTCTTGGTTTTTGGGTTATAGCGGCCAAGTTTACCCATGCCAGAGTTCACATAAAAAACCATATCGTCAGGCGTAATGGCAAGTCGCCTTGCATGCGTTTTAGCGCCTGGGAGTTTAATCTCACTAAGCTCCATAGAGCTTTTATCAACTTTAACCAAACAGTTACTACCATTACACGAGACCCACGGTGACCCGTTTGAATCAAGCTTAATACCATATGGCCGTGAGCCTTTAGTGGGTAAAGTAGCTAATTGAATATCGCCAGTTGTAGGGTCTAGCTTGCCAATCATATTACTGTGTTGCAGGGTAAACCAAAATATACCGGTATGCGGGTCGCGGGCGTTTTTATCGGGCATTTTATATACTTTAAATTTTTCGGTTTTTAAGTCTAAATATCCAACCGTGCCATTTTTATTGCCTAAAAACCAAGGGGTTTGATTTTTATCAAGCGACACACTGTGCGCATAGGTGCCACTTGGCAGTGTGTACTCTTTCATATCGCCGGTTTTAGGGTCTAACCTACCTAAAATATTACCCCACTGGCCAACCCACCAAATAAGTCCGTTTTTACCTTGTACCGGATCGCGAGCGCGCTGCCCAAGCGTAGGCACTTGCCAGTACTTAAAGCTAAGCTTTAAATCGCCCGTAACAACCTTAGATTCGCGCTTGGTATTAACAGGATAATGCTCAGCTAAATAAGCGCTTATATCTTTACTAAGCGCAGTACCCTCGCCCGTATCAACCATATAGCTTATTAATGTTTGCCAGTCCTGCTGACTATAACCCGCGCTGCGCTCAAGGTTAGTTAAACTATGGCAACTAGCACAAAGCTGCTCAACTAGCGGCCCCCTATCGTTGCTCAGCACTGGTAGCGGTGCAGCCAAAGTGCCCGACACAGCCATTACCGCAACGTATTTATTAAATAAAAATCTATTTTTACTCATAACGCCCTCCCTTGTTTTTAATATTAAAGCATAGGATAAAAGTGTTTACTATCTGTACAACAATGAGTGCGATAAGCCGGCTAGAAGGTAAGTTAAATTGCAGGATTAATATCTAAAAAAATATTTCAAGTAGAGTTGTGCACGCTCTACATTGGTTATTTATCTTGTGTGTAAGCGTGGTGTGAGCGTGGTTTTAAACGACTAATTTGCACAAATACAAAACGCCCTAATTTAAAAGCTCCTCAACCTATCGGTATGTAAATTGCTGGTACTACTGTTCTTACTTAAAGAGTTACATATTGATAACTCACGCTACAACTAAATAATCGAGGGTAATATGAGTAATAAACAACTAATTACGACGATAGGTATAGGTCTGGCCGCTGCATCTGCAGGTATGTTAACAAGGAAAACTTTACAAAAATCGTGGGAAAAGGTTACCAACGAACCAGCACCAAAAGATAGACCAAGCGAAGAAACAGATCTTAAAGAGGCCGTTACATGGGCAGTGGTCTCAGGTATTGGTGCGGGTGTTGCAAGAATGGCCGTACGTTATGTGCTAGACAAGCGCCGATCCAAATAAACCGACCCGATTGATACCTCTTATAAGTATTAATCGTAATGCGGTGAGGCTCTAAAGGCGGCTTGCGACAGCTACTCCTTAGTTGTTGCAAGCAACCTGGCAAACACCTTGAATAAGGTTTTTTATCATTGAGTTAAAACACGCGTTTAGATTAATATCTAAAAGGGGTTCTGTGGTGAAATTTAAAATGTCGGATGGCACGGCTGCGCTGCTTATCCGACCTACGTAGGTTGGAAAAGCTAAAGGCGCCTTCCAACATGACCTCCTAGATTTTAAGCAGATACACTCTATTAAACATTAACTCCCTTTCAAAGTTGTTGCCTGCCTACAAGCTTGCGTATAATGCCCGTATTCCGGCTGCATTTTTTAGCCGCTAACTTGGATTTTAATAATGAAAAAACTCTCTGCAGTGCAAATAAAACAGCAAGCACTTGTACTTAATACTGCTGAAAAATTAGAAGAACAAGGCCGCGCTGAGCTCCCAGGCATGCTGCAATGCTGGTTTGATGTGGAATATCACTTATTTCCAAGTACACTACTGCTGTGCTTTCAGTTTGAAAACGAGCAAGCCTTAGCGGCCGCAGAGCCTGACTTATTAAAGTGGCAAAAGCGTTTAAGCGGCGCAATGCTTAAAAAAGGCGTTATTTTAAAAGATATGCGTAAACATTTAGTGTTTACCTTAAAAGGGCCAGATGATTAATAGAGGGTTTTAAAGGGATATAAGGCCTTTCGCTCGTATTGCCGAAGCGCATAAAACCATAATGAAAAGCCGCTGCATTACTGCAACGGCTTTTTACTTTTATGAGCACTTAAAGTAGAACTCATAAAGATCAATTTTTGACTCAGAAATTTTTATTAGCCGATAATGCTAATTGGCCAGTTAAACAATACCAATGCTCGGAAAAAGCAAATTTCAGTCGATTCAACGTTAATTGGTTGCCCTAAGTTAGCAATAGTAGGATAGTAAATTACACATAAAACAATAGCTTTATCTTAGGAGTATTATGATCAAAGTATTATTAGCGACCAGCTTAATTGCCTCTTCATTCGCTGCTTTAAGTAATCCTTTAACTGTTGAAGAACAGCGTATCAACAAAGCCCAATCAGCAATGCCAAATGTTTTAAAAGCATTTACCCCACAAGTATCAAGTTTTGAGCAACAATTTAAAGAGTTAAACGACTTTAAAAGTGCAAAAGCATTAGTACAAAGCTTTAGCTTTAAACTGTGGGAAAACGCCAAGCAACGCTTAGTAACAACCAGTAACTACGACGACCGAGAGCTTTACTGGGCACGCCTGCTTTCAAGCAAAGTAATACGCACAACGTCACCTAAATTTTCAATTACACAGGCTCAACTAAATACTTTACTAACCATGCTTGAGGACGGCAGCAGAGGCCGTACCGACCTTGCTTTTTCATCAGGCAGCACTAAAAAAATATTACTAACTGGCTTTGACCCATTTTTACTCGATAAAAACATAAACCAAAGTAACCCTTCAGGTGTTGCGGCGTTATTACTCGACGGCCAAGTTATTAATTACAACGGCATCAGCGCAGAAATTAATACCGTTATGGTGCCGGTGCGCTACGAAGACTTTGATCAAGGCATAATAGAGTCACTACTTGCCCCCTACTACGCACTTAATAATGTAGACATGGTAGTCACCGTAAGTATGGGCAGAACAGAATTTGATTTAGAGCACTTCCCGGGTAAACGTCGCAGTGTAACTGCCCCCGATAATGCCAATATTGTGTATGGTGGCACGCAAACAAGCCCAGTAATACCAAAGCTTAATGGCCGACCACTCCCGGGCAACGAGTTTGTAAAATTTAGCTTGCCTGTAAATTACATGCAGCAAGCCAAAGGCCCTTATAAAGTTATCGACAATCACGAAGTCACCACGCTTGAAAAAACCTATAAAGCGGGTTCGTACGGCGAGCTTAAAAATAGCATTGCGGTTAATGGCGGAGGCGGTGGTTACCTGTCTAACGAAATATCGTACCGAAGTATTCGCCTGCGCGATGCGCTTAATTCAAGTATACCAACAGGGCATATTCATACCCCACGTATACAACAATTCGAACCTGAAACAGAAGCTAAAATAGTAAAACAAATAAAGGCAATGCTAGAGCAAAGTCTAGTAGCGCTATAGTTTATAACGACTAGTTTGAGCACATAATAATGGGCAATAATATTGCCCTTTATTTTCTCATGCACTCTCCCACGGTTAATCACATGGTAAACGCATTCTTAAACTCTACTCGTCGTGGTCTAGACAGAGTAATTGACTCGATGAGCAATAAACTAAAAAGCTAGGTATTTGATGTGTAATAAAAATTTAGTGCCTTTGGTTCTAATGAGTGTACACATTATTTAATTTATAAAAAATAAAAAAACTAATTTTTTAACTTCAAATAGTTAATAAATAAAGACTATACATTTCTAAACATCTATCATGCCCTAATAATAAAAAAGTTGTTCTGGATCTATCTATCTCCTCCACATTTGAATTGTCTAAATAAAAAATTAATAAAAACAAGGATTAGTGTTTTATGCATATATCAAAATTATCGCTCATCAACTATAGAAACTTCTTAAATTCTAAACTAATTTTTAATAAAGGTATTAACACTCTCATTGGTGAAAACGGTACTGGTAAAACAAATATCTTTCGAGCTATTCGTCTTTTGCTAGATAACGAATTGCCTAGAGCTGCCGTTCGTTTAAATGAAAATGATTTTTGCCGTCAACTTGTTAGTTGGCAAGGGCACTGGATAATTATTAGTATCGAGTTTGATGAAATTGCAACCGATGAAGTAAGCCAAGCTCTATTTCTACATGGCACTGGAGCAATTTCAGGTAACAGAGTTGATAAAGCAACATACAACTTTATTTTTAGACCTAAGGCAAATATTAGAAACGCCCTTAGTCAAGTACCTACTGGAGATGGGGCGGCGCTAGAAACCTTGCAAAAAAGCATCACTATTGCTGATTACGAATCTATTTTTACAGGAAAAAGTAATGCAGATTTTAATGATCCTTTGATATATAAACAGATCGTTGGAGATTTTGAAAATGTAGCGTTTCCGACCCAAGTAAATAACTTGTTGATTGGAGTCAAGCTTCCGAACATTCTTTCTATATCTGATGAGGTCGCTTTTACTTTTGTAAAAGCGCTTCGAGACGCGGTATCAGATTTTAGAAACAATAGAACAAACCCTCTCCATAAGTTACTCAAATTAAAGAGTGAAACAATAAATAAGACAGAATTTGCTCCCATCGTTCAAATTGTCGAGGATTTAAATACATCGATAGAAAGTTTAACTGATGTTAAAGAGATAAAGTCAGATATTAAAGGAACAATTAATGATGCTTTAGGGGATACATACTCACCATCTTCTATTGCAATAAAATCTGACCTTTCAGCCGAAGCTGAAGAGTTATTTCAATCTCTCAAACTGTTTGTTGATGAATCGAATGATGGATATGAAGGAAATATTCATGAAATGAGCCTAGGTGGAGCTAATCTAATTTTTTTGACTCTTAAATTGTTAGAGTTTAAGTACCAACGTCCAAACGAAACTATAGCGAATTTCCTTCTTATAGAAGAACCAGAAGCTCATATTCATACTCATATACAAAAATCGCTATTCGATAAAGTTAGACCGCATCATTATAATGCTGGTTTAGCGCCAAATGAATCTGAGATTAGATACAAAGACTCTAAAACTGTGGCCAAATTTTATTGACCACTACAGTTGGAAGAGAGACCGTTTTGATGCCGATATCTCCATCAATCATACTTTCTATATTACTTTTTTTAAGCTCAGTACCACGATCAAAAACAAGCTCCCGACACACATGATGACAGGGCCAATCTCCATCTTTATATTCGACGTTATGCTTCTTGCATAAAGCTGACTTCTCAACAAACGAATTAAATAAAGCCATCCTGAATGACTCTTCTGATTGACCTAGATGAGTCAGATAAAAGCCCACAATACAACTACTAAAAACGTCTATAACAAAATAGAGAGTAAGCCTAGGTACTGCTTTAAAGTTAAACTCTGACACGACATAAGCATCTATAGTAGTTGAGTCAATCTCATAGCGCTCAGATACACAAGATAAACCAGATCTAGACGTAGAGGTTCTAGTCGCATAGCTATTATTAAATTCCTTAGCGCCGAATATACGCTTTCGATGCTCTGCTTTTGTTACAAACTTATAATAAAGCCGCCTAAATTGACTTAGTGTGAGTAACTTTGAATAATCTATTTCTCTATCAACCTGCTCGCTAACCGCAAATCTCTGGTTAAACTCATCACACAAAATAGACAGTGAACTTTGTCGTTTAATTCTTTTTATGAAATGAGACACATTGATTTCATCTTGCTGATTAACAACTCGACGTTTCTCATTATGGGACATAGGAGGCCTTCCGAGGCCTTTTGAAAACTTTTTCTTAGCTTCAATGGCATTTTTAGCTATGCTGCGAAATTTTCCTATATTTTTGTATAGAGGTATAAATGAGTCACGACATTTACCAAATGCTAAGTAAATATTCAGGATTCGGTAAGCTGAAGATAAGTGAAACCCAAACTCAGCACTTAAAGTTTTAATTTCACTGTGTAATAGGCCATTAAGGTATAGTGGAATTCCATCTGGTCTTTGGAAAAGTAGTTTAGAGAACTTGTACTTATGATTCGCTTTAGAAAGTACCTTTTCATAACTCAATTTCTTTTTAAGCTGTATTGATTTGCATTGCCCCTGAGATAATTGATGTTCTTTAAACCACCGTACACGTTCAGAATTAGCAAAATCGCAGTTACGTACCTCATAATCTTGAAAATAAAAACCACCGAGTACATCACCAATCGAATATATAAATGGCTTTTTAGGTTTTGCATAATTTTGCTCAATTAAAATTAGGCACTTAACACCACTCTCATATAAAAGATCGAGTACTGTATAAGTATCACAAACATATTTACCATTTTTCTTGTACTTCGGTGAATATAATTCCTGGCCAATAGTAATAGCTTCTGTTACTCCCATAACCACGGCTCCTCTGACTTATAGAGTAAACCGAATGGTTTGATCTTTCGGTGCATATTAAATGGGAGCTGGTGTTCCCTCATTAAAACCCAAAAGCACCCTCTAATCTTACACTCAGCGATTTTTAAAGACGCAGCAACTAATTCTATTAAGGCGTGAAATTCGATAAATGCAGCGTGTTTAGAGTAAATTAAGAGGATTTTTCTTCTAACTTTTTTTAGAAGAGTTTTGGGGTAATTAACATCATCATACACACTCATTTGCGAAAGGTTATCTTGAAAGTCTTTATTGATAAGCGGATGTTTTTGTGTGATCTCAGACCATTTCACCTCTTTTATTTCCCAGTAGATTGCCTCTATTTGTAACTTATTTTTAGTATTAAGTTCTTTATTTTGAGTGCTGCGGTAGCAACCATCCTCTGAAATATACTTAAGCGAAAAAGCTTCTTTACAAGTATTCCCTCTAGAATCAATATATGTAATGAGCACGTCAGTTGTCATAACTGAAACTTGCTCGTACCTAGACCGTTTATTAGAAACTATATTTGAGGGATGCCTTACACCTAAATTTTCTGCTATGGATAAAGTTTCAGTAATTTTTAATAAAGGATATTGAGTGCTAATAGCGACTATATTTTTATAATAAGCTAGTCCTTTAACAAACTTAGTTTCTAACTTGGAGAGTGTATCTAGCTGAACATCATAACCCTTAAGTAAATTAACTGATGCAAATCCACTGGTTGGCACAGTTTTAATCGATAAAAAAGGGACATGCCTACCTTTAACTTCACACTTATGATTCCAAGTAGCAATACTGTTTAATACACTTAAGCTAATTGGCGGCTGCGTCTCGTATAATTTGAGCAACTCTTCATTTTCATCTTTAATATTTTCATAATTTTTCATACCCGTAACCTTCTCTTGATATGTATTCAAATCTATATACACAAAAAAACTGTGTCAAGTACAAAAAACAGTCTAAAATAAAAATTAACACATAAAAATCAATAACTTAATAACACGGATTTCAAGTTTGTCAACCAAGCTCATTCTTACAAAGTATAGTTTTTTTAATACAACAAAAGATTAAAAAAACGACAAATAACAATAATATAAGCAGTAGTTAATCAATAATAAATCGGAAGGGGAAACCAAATGGTAATAACTGAATCGAAGCTAAAACTATTCGAAAAACTGATTAAAAGTAGACTTTTTTCTCAAAAAAAATATTTTTATTTTTTTATAAAAAAGCAAAAAGTTAACAAAATGACAACGCTAATTGATCTACTTGAATCACCTGAGGGGCAGGATAAGCTCGAAAAGGAGCTCGATTTTTTTATTCGTACTAATAAAAAACAACATATAAAGCGCTTTTTAGGAGCATTAAAATGAATGATTTCTCGCGAACTCAGCAGTACATTCAGTTTTTTACTGAAGTGCTCAAACTTAATAAACTTACAAATGCGCCTACTGAGCAACACCGTATTTATTACAACCAAATCAACTTATTCTTATCGCATCACGCTCTTTTATCGGCGGCTCAAGTCATTGATTTACTCTCGACACCCACTAATCTATTTACTGAACAAGATTTAAAAAATTTAGTCGATGAAAATAAGGCCTTTTTTGTAACAGCACCAAATTTCGCAGGCTATGAGGGCTACCCCGCCTTTCAGTTTGATATCTATAAACGACGCGTTAAACCTATTTTAGAACCTATTATTGAGCAGGTAAGTAAATACTATTTCGACTGGGATATTGTACTTTGGTTAGGGTCATACTTTGGCGATCTGAATAGCTCAGCGATTGAAGCAATAGATAACCCTAAGCAACATTACTTGTTGATTCAATTAGCTAAGAATATTGAAAATGAGTGTTTGTAGCTAAAATTCAGTTCTATTTATACGCTATATAACACATAAATATTGAGCTTTTAGCTAAATTACAATACTGTACCTAGATAGTATAAAAGTTACAGTGCGCAGTATTGTCGGCCATTGTACTAACAACACAAAGGACTGCTAGTGATACCTAATTACCAGCAATTTATGCGCCCATTTTTAGAGGTTGCACATAGAGCCCATGGAAGAGAAGTTAAGCTAAGGGATGTAATTAACGAACTGGCTGAACAGTTTAACCTTACTGACGAAGAAAAAACTGAGACACTCCCAAGTGGGAGGCAGCCTATTCTCGATAACCGAGTTGGCTGGGCACGCACATACCTGACAAAGGCTGGACTTCTAGAAGTAACAAGACGCGCGCACTTTGTAATCACTACACGAGGCATAAAAGCACTCGAAGATGAATCAACTGTAATAGATAAAAACTATTTAAAACAATTTGATGAATTTGTCGCCTTTTCTGAACAAAAAAATGAGGCAGCAGTAATAACTGCCCCAATAAATCCCCAAAGTAATGATAATATAGAAGACATAACGCCAGATGAAGCATTAAGAAACGCCTACAAAGCAATTAATGACGCCCTTACATCGGACCTTTTATCTAGAACACGTAAAGTTACACCTGCATTTTTTGAGGAGCTGTTGATAGAGCTACTAATTGCTATGGGCTACGGAGGTACTGGTGAGGGTGCAGCTCATGCATTAGGTAAAACTGGAGATAATGGCATTGATGGTGTTATAGACCAAGACCCTTTAGGTGTCGATCAGATATACATACAAGCTAAACGTTATGCCAAAGGTAACAATGTGGGCGCTGGTGATATTCGTGACTTCTTTGGTGCATTAAACCTGAAAAAAGCACAGAAAGGTATTTTCATTACAACATCTGAATTTACATCATCAGCCATCGAAACCGCACAAAACTTAGGTACTCGTATCGTACTTATAAACGGCACCGAATTAGCTAACCTCATGCTGCGATACAACATCGGCAGCAGAGACGAACAGGTATTGCACCTGAAGAAAATAGATGAAGAATTTTTTGAAATATAAGTTGAAATATACATTGATAAATAAGCTAGAGAATTAAATAAACATGAACCAACAAGAAATCAAACAATTAGAAACTGAACTTTGGGATAGTGCTAATTCTCTCCGTGCAAACTCAAAACTTACCGCCGCTGAATATAAAGATCCTGTTCTTGGTCTAATTTTACTGCGTTATGCGCAAAACCGATATGACCAAGCAAAAGGCAAAATTGAAGCAAGTATCCCTGATGGCCCTCGTGGCAAACGTGCGCCTACTAAGGAAGACTTTTTAGCTGCTGGTGCAATGATGTTGCCTGAAGCATCACAATTTGACTACCTAGCAGACCTGCCAGAGTCAGAATCCTTAGATGAAGCCATTAACAATGCAATGAAGCTAATTGAAGAGGCTTATCCTGATTTATCAGGCGTATTACCTAAGAACTATCAAGAGTTTGATGCAGACTTACTACGCGAGTTAATTCGGGTATTTAATAAAGATTCAGTAAAGAAAGTTAAAGGGGATGTTTTCGGTCGAATTTATGAGTTCTTCTTAATGAAGTTCTCAATGGATGGTGCCGGTGCGCAAGAAGGTGGAGAGTTCTTCACACCACCTTCACTGGTACAACTTATCGTAAATATGATAAAGCCCGATCACGGTATTATTCATGATCCAGCCTGTGGTTCTGGCGGTATGTTTGTACAAACCAGTCATTTTATAGAAGAACAAGAGTTAGACAAAGGTCAAAGCGCATCGGTTAATTCAAAAATCACCTGTTATGGCTCAGAGCTAAAATCGAACAACCACCGTTTAGCAAAAATGAACTTAGCCATTCATGGTATTGAAGGCAAAATTATTGAAAGCAACAGCTTTTATTCTGACCCTCATGGGCTTGTGGGTAAATGTGATTTTGTTATGGCTAACCCGCCATTTAACGTAAAGAAAGTCGATACGAAAAAAGACTACGTGAAGACGGATGTACGTTTATTTAAAGATATTGGCATTCCTAAAGCAGATAATGGAAATTACTTATGGGTTCAATACTTCTATCATTATTTAAATGATCAAGGCCGTGCCGGTTTTGTTATGCCTAGCTCTGCTACCGATGCAGGTAATACTGAAAAAAATATTCGTAAAAAGCTGGTTGAAACAGGCGCTGTTGATTGTATTGTGTCGGTAGGCAACAACTTCTTCTATACCCGTTCACTACCATGTCACGTTTGGTTTTTGGACAAAGGTAAGCGAAAAGAAAACAAAGACAAAATCTTAATGATCGATGCTCGTAATACCTTCCGAGTTGTCACCAACACCATTAACGATTATTCACCTGGGCAGTTAACTAACTTTAACGCCATTATGGAATCATATAGAGGAGATGAAAACGCAATCGCTTCAGCGCAAGCCATTCATAATCAAGAAGCCATTTCATTGGCTAAAGACATTGCAATTGAAATAAACCAACTGCGTGCAGCATGTAAAATGATTATTGCAGCACCTAATGCAGCAGATTTCACCGGTGACAAACCTAACCTAAATTTCAGCTCAATTGCAGCAGAATTAAATGAACAACTTAACATTGCTGATGTCAGTGATTTTGAAACCTGTCAAACATGGAACGAGCGCTTTAACCTACCCGTTGAAAAGCTATTTTCTTTAATTGAACTATACCAAGCACAGTCTGAAAAAGCCTTGGCTGACTGTAAAGTACAAGCGAAAGCGATTAAAGAAAGCCCTTCTAGCACTTCTGATGACAAAGCGACAAAAGACCAAGCCAGTAAAGCAAACAAACTAGTAAAAAAACAACTTGATGCGAATAGCCGCTTACTTAAATCACTAAGTGTCGCATTAAACACGCATAAGGCATTGCTTAAACAAGAATTAGCCGATTATAAACAGCTTATTAAAGACTGGAGTTCACTAAGAGAAAGCTTTCCGAACGACCAATATAAAGACGTTGAAGGCCTATGTAAAATAGTGAGCCGTGATGAAATTGAGAAGAATGATTACAGCCTTTCTCCTGGGCGCTATGTCGGTGTGCCAATCGTTTTTGAACAAAAGTTTGACTACAAAAAGCGAATGGATGAAATACGCTCTGAGTTAAATTCACTTCAATCCCAATCAGTAGAACTTATGGCTCAAATTCAGACGGTAAAAATATAATGAACGGCTGGAAAAAAATACGAATATCAGATATCGGACAGATTATAACGGGAAATACTCCGCCTAGGAAACAACCTGAGCTATACGGTGATCATACAATTTTCGTTAAGCCAACAGATATGAATATTGGTGAGAGGTATTGTTATGAACCCGAAGAGTCCTACTCTGATTTGGGGTATAAAAAATATAAGAATAGCCTTATTCCCCAAGGTGCAACTTGTGTTGTAACCATTGGTAGTATTGGGCAAAAAATGATCTTAGCTCATCAAGATCTATTTATAAATCAGGCTGTGAATGCAGTAATTCCTAGTGACCAATTTGACAAATTATTTGTTTTCTATTTATTGAAACTAAACCTATTTCAGTTAAAAACTTTTGACTCGGGAACTGCTTCAGGGAGGGAGAACGTATCCAAGTCTTCATTTTCTGCTATTGAAGTATCTATACCTACGTCCCAAGCAATTCAATCAAAGATAGGTGCAGTTTTATCAGCATACGACGACCTTATCGAAAACAACCTAAAACGAATTAAGTTATTAGAAGAAATGGCGCAAATTACTTACGAAGATTGGTTCGTTCGCATGAAATTCCCCGGCCATGAAACCGCTGCTTTTGAAGAAGCAACTGGACTGCCTGAAGGTTGGTTTTCTGGCTCTGTTACAGATATTTGTCAGGTAAATAAAGACACGGTTACAGCCAAAAATGCTCCAGATAAGATTAAATATATAGATATTGCTTGTGCTTACACGGGTGGATATGAATCACCAGAGGAATTAGAGTTTTCTGAAGCTCCCAGCAGAGCAAGACGTAGAGTAAAATTCGGCGATACTATTTTTTCTACTGTTCGCCCCAACAGAAAAACTTACAGCATCATCTTAGATGATGAGACCAATTTAGTTGCATCATCTGGTTTTGCAGCTCTCCGTCCAAAAACAGAGAATACGTTTTCTTTTGTATATCTTACAGTAGCAAATCAAGACTTTGTTGATGGTGCTGTATCTGTAGCTGGCGGTGCAGCATATCCTGCTGTCAAGCAAAGCGACTTTGAGAAAATAAAAATTACTGTGCCAAGTTCAAATGTAATTAGAGATTTTAGTAGTAAAGTAAATTGTCATTTCGAGGCTATTTCATCACTTAAAAAACAGAATCTATTACTTACTGAAGCAAGAGATATTCTGCTACCACGATTAATGACTGGCATGATCGATATCGAGCAAGTTGAACTACCTGAAGCTATGCTACAACGTCTTGAACTACAAGAAGCTGAAATGGCAGAAGCATAGCCAGAAATAGAACAAACATAAAAAAACGACTTAAAACAAGAAAAAGCGTATTTAATGGAGTATCAATAAATGAGTTATGAGTATTCTGAAGATGGTTTAGTAGAAGCAGCCAGTGAAGAGGTACTGCTAGACTTGCAATGGCAAGTTGAAACCGCTTGGCATAAAGAAATATTATCAGTACAGACTGACCGCAGCGACGGTTTGCTTGGTCGTGCTAATAAGTCAGAAGTCATACTCATTCGCTACCTCAAACAAGCGCTTGTTAAGTTAAACCCTGAACTACCTGACATGGCTTATCAAAATGCCATTGATCAAATAACCCAAGTTGAAGCCGATAAAAGCTTGGGTGCAATTAATAAAGCCAAACACGAGCTATTAACTAAGGGTGTGCAAGTTAGCTACCAGGACGATAAAGGCAAACTTCAAAAGAAACGCCTTAAAGTATTCAACTTTAACGAGCCAACAGAAAACCATTTTCTCGCGATTAGGCAGTTTGAAGTCGTCGGAAAATTATATAACCGCCGCCCAGACATTGTTGGCTTTGTTAATGGTATTCCGCTAGTATTTTTTGAGCTTAAAGCTCATCACACAGATTTGCGAAACGCTTATGAAGATAACCTAACTGATTATAAAGATACTATTGAAGAAGTACTGCATAGCAATGCCTTTATCATTTTAAGTAATGGTACAGATTCTCGCGTAGGTACAATAACCAGCCCTTATAAATTCTTCCTTGAATGGAAGCGTATTGAAGAAGATGACAAAGGTGAAGTAAGCCTAGACACCATTTTGCGTGGCACCTGTGAAAAGCATCGATTACTCGATTTGTTTGAAAACTTTTTACTGTTCGATGGTGAAGGCGATGACGTTGTAAAAATCATGGCAAAAAACCATCAATTTATTGGTGTAAATAAAGTGGTCAACAAAGCCAAAAACATTAATGACTTAAAAGGTAAGTTAGGCGTTTTCTGGCATACCCAAGGCTCTGGTAAATCATACTCTATGGTGTTTATCTGCCAGAAAATATTACGTAAGTTTGGCAAAAGTTACACCTTCTTAATTGTGGTTGACCGTACAGAATTAGAAAATCAGCTTTATGACACCTTTACTGGCTGTGGCGCTTTGACCGAAGAAAATATGCGAGCTAAATCGCGAACCCATTTACGTGAATTACTCAGTGAAAATCATCGCTATGTATTTACCCTTATTCATAAGTTCGCCATTGATAAGAAAAAAGAAACCGAATACCCGAAGATCACTGATAGAGATAACATCATTGTTATTTCTGACGAAGCACATAGAACGCAAGGCGGTACATATGCACAAAACATGCGTTTTAAAGCCATCCCTAATGCGTCTTTCCTTGGCTGTACGGGCACACCGTTAATCGACGATGAAGTTGAATTAACTAAAAAAATCTTCGGTGGTTATGTGTCTATCTATGACTTTAAAAAAGCTATGGATGATGGTGCAACTCTGCCACTACGTTATTTAAATCGCGGTGAAAAGCTCGATATCGAAAACCCAGACTTAGACGAGCGCATGGCTGAAATCATCAATAATGAAGATTTAGATACCGACCAAATTGCTAAGCTGAGAAGAGAGTTTGCTAGAGATTACCCTATTCTTACGTCAGATGAGCGCCTTGATAAAATAGCCAAAGACTTAGTGTGGCACTTTAATGATCGAGGCTATCAAGGTAAGGCGATGTTTGTCGCCCTTGATAAACCAACCGCTGTCCGTATGTATGAATTAGTGATGGGTTACTGGCCTGATTATATTAAAGACTTAAAACAGCGCATAGAAGATGCGAGTGATCAGCAAGAAGAACTCACGATTAAAAAACATTTAGCTCGTGTTGAGGAAACCGAAGTTTGTGTTGTAGTAAGTAGTGAGCAAAACGAAGTTAAGAAATTTAAAGCGCTTGATTTAGATATCGAAACCCATCGTAAGAAGATAGTGGAACGTGATCTTGAAACTGAGTTTAAGGATGAAGACAACCCGTTCCGCTTAGCTATAGTGTGTGCCATGTGGATCACTGGCTTTGATGCCCCTTGTGTATCAACCGTTTACTTAGATAAGCCGATACAAGGCCATACCCTGATGCAGACCATCGCTCGTGCCAACCGAGTATATGATGATGAAAAAGAAAACGGTTTAATTGTTGATTACGGTAATGTGTATACCCAATTAGAAAAAGCCTATTCGGTATACGGCGAAGGAGATAAGCCTACTTCACCAAGTGGTAAAGGTAATGGTGGCGAAGAAAAACCAACTAACCCTGTTGAAAAGCTAGAAGAAATGGCCGATGAACTAGACGCTGCCATTCTCGCTGTTGCTAACTTTTTATCGGAAGTTGACTTTAACCTTGATGATCTCGTTAACGCTAAAACTGCTATGGAGCGTTTAACTTCACTGGGCAAAGCAGCAAATGCAGTGAGTTTAAATGAAACCACCAGAACTCAATTTGAAGTAGCAGCTCGTGAGGTAATGCGTAAATATAAAGCACTTTACCCAGAAGAGATTGTTAGGCAGTTTATTCCTCGTTATAACGCTGTTGAAGCTATTTACAGCCAACTAAATCAAAAAACCAAATCTGCGGATATATCATCAGTCATGCGCAAGCTTCAACAGGAAGTCAGCATGAGTGTCAGTACACAGAAAAATGAAGTCCGTGAAGATGATTATGTTGATTTAGGTAACTTGGACTTTGATCGCCTTAAAAAAGCCTTCGCTAAGTCTGAACAAAAGAATGCTGTTGTTTTTGATCTTCAAGAAGCGATAGAGAAGCAGCTTGAAAAAATGGTACGGGAAAACCCTATTCGTCTTGAGTTTTACGAAAAATATAAAACCATTATTGCTGAATATAACGCAGGCAAAGACATTCAAGCTGTTCAGAAGGCATTTGACGACTTGAATGACTTTATGAAAAATGATTTGAGCCCTGAACAAGATAGAGCTATGCGTGAAGGTTTAGATGAAGAAACCTTAGCCATTTATGACCTTCTTAAAAAGCCAATGTTACAATCGGCTGACGAAAAAGCAGTAAAAAAAGTTGCAAAAGAAACGTTAGAAAAACTTAAAGCAGAAAAACTTAAAGTTGACCGATGGCGTGAAAGCACGCAAGTTAGCTCTCAAGTTAAAACCATGATCAAAGATAGCTTAGAGTGGTTGCCACAAGCACCTTATCCTGACGATGAATTAGCTAATTTGAACCTTGTTGTTTATCAGCATGTTTATGCAAACTATCAAGGTGCTGGCAATAGTACATACGGAGCATTCTAGGTACAAAAATGGAATTAACTTTTAAAATAATAAAACACAAAGCTTACCCGCCGCAAACTGGAAATTTGATAGCCTATTTGTGTGAAGATAACTGGGATGACTACTCTTTCAAAACAACATTTTCACTGATTGTGTTTGATGAACATGGCAATAAACATAGTTTTGGGAATGTAAAAATCGGTATCGTCGGCTTTGAAATCGGCTGGGTTTCGGAGAAGCTAGGTGATAACACTTTTTCTCACTTTAATGAAAATGCATTTAGTTTAGGCCAAGACGAAGAGTACTATAAAAATATTAGAAGCCTACTTAGTGAAGTACTTGGTAATCAAATATTCGAAAAATTAAATGATATAGCATATTCACGCAAAAGTTTTGATATAGCATTTGATGAAGCTGTTTTTAAAACATCACTATTACGCTCAGTAAGTACGTCTGTCATTCACGGACAGTTCTCTAGAATAATTAAAGGCGAAGCACCATTATCTGAATTCGATTTCTCATATAAAAAAGTGCAAACTGATAAAAGCGCCCAAATAGATATAAGTTTTAAAGTAACTCCTGGCTCCTTGCCTTCTAGCAATATACACGTGTTGATTGGTCGTAACGGTGTCGGTAAGACAACTTTACTAAACAATATAGTGAAAACAGTTATTGATGATTCAGCCGCTAAAGAAGAAGTTGGCGTGATGCTCTGTAAACAAAATCCCTGGCAAGAAATAAGACTTCCTAAAGATTATTTCAGTAGTATATCTTCTGTTTCTTTCAGCGCATTTGACCCATTTATTCCACCAAAAAACAGACCAGATAGAAGCTTAGGAACTTGCTATTTTTACATTGGTTTAAAGAAAAATGATGATGCAAACTCAAAAGAACTGAAAGGTGATGAAGCGATAAGAAATGACTTCGTTGATAGCTTATTAGTTTGTTTCGCTTTACAGACCAAGAAAAAACGATGGCTACGAGCGATTAAAACGCTAGAATCTGATATTAATTTTGCAGAAATGAACCTCACCCGTTTAGGTGGTTTAGAAAAAGCCGGTGAAGTAAAAAAATCAGCGTTAAAGTTAGTTCGCCTGATGAGTTCAGGACATACTATCGTTTTGCTTACCTTAACAAAACTTATTGAAACAATAGAAGAAAAAACTCTGGTATTGATTGATGAACCTGAGAGTCATCTTCATCCTCCATTACTTTCAGCATTTACAAGAGCTCTATCTGACTTACTGGTAGACCGAAATGCTGTTGCTATTATTGCTACCCACTCCCCTGTAATATTACAAGAGGTACCTAAAAGCTGCGTCTGGAAGTTAGAAAGAACGCGGAATGAAGGTGTTTCTTTTCGCCCTGAAAATGAAACTTTTGGTGAAAATGTCGGTGTTTTAACTCGTGAGGTATTTGGTTTAGAAGTCACTAAATCAGGTTTTCATGCATTGTTAATCGAGTCAGTTGAAGCAGGTAAAAGTTTTGACGAAATAGTAGACCTATACAAAGGACAAATAGGGTTTGAAGGTCAGGCAATTCTCAGAGCTTTAATTGCAAATAGAGAGGCCGATTAATATGCGAGCTCTTGCGCCGCCTCAATTTACTTTTACTGATGTGTTAAATACCTGTGTTGGAAGTATTAGCTGCCAAACGCTTACGCAGAATATTAATGCTATCAACCTACAATTGACTACTGCTGTTCAAGACTTTGATACAAAATCTGCTACTGCTGACTTATTTCAAATCCCCCCCTTTATCGGTAATAATGATGCTGTGGTAACAGGCCAAGTAACTAAAGCTGAGCTCAAAGGACTTTATACATTACATATGGTCCCTACTAAAAAGCCTGCTAGACAGTATTATGATCAAATAATGATGCAAGCTCCGCTGCGAATTTGCCCTTTTTGCGGATTTGGGCAAGTAACAACACTAGACCATTATTTACCTAAAGCTAAGTTTCCACTTCTATCAATCTTTCCTAAAAACCTAGTTCCTAGTTGCGCCGATTGTAATAAAGGTAAAAGTGCAGGAATAGCAACATCGAAGAATGAGCAATGCTTACACCCATACTTTGATCAAGGCCATTTTATAAATGATCAATGGTTGTTTGCTGAAGTCATCCATACGACTCCTGCAACTATCAGATATTTTGTGCAAGCACCAAACTATTGGTCTACCTCTGATCAAGCTAGAGTAAATAGTCATTTTGATGACTTTAAACTAGCTAAACGCTTCAGTATTCAAGCGGGAGATGAAATATCTAACTTAAGAGGTGAATTAGATATAGATTTTCAAATAAATCAACAAACAGGTGTAGAGCAAGCTTTACTGAAAAAACATGCAGGTGCATCTCTACAACATACAAACAGTTGGAAGACAGCAATGTATCAAGCATTAGCTGCTAGCAATTGGTATTGCAGCGGTGGTTTTAAATAATTTATTACTCTATTAATTGAAATAGTTAATCAAAAGGTGAGCTATAAAAGCTCACCTTTTTGTCCATTCGCAAACTTATTTATTCACGTTCGCAAACTTATTTATCATGAACACTCAATCCTTAATCGCGATAAGTCTCAACCGCTGGGCATGAACATACTAAGTTACGGTCGCCATATACGTCATCTATACGTGTAACTGTTGGCCAAAACTTATTTTTAGCCACTGCAGGCACAGGGAATGCAGCGTAAAAACGGTCGTATGCGCGGTCCCATTCGTTACCTAATACGTCGCCTTGTGTATGCGGTGCAAACACTAGCGGGTTGTTTTCGATTGACCATTCGCCAGAGATTACTTTTTCAATTTCGCCTTTAATTGACACCATTGCTTCGATAAAGCGGTCAATTTCACCTTTTGATTCAGACTCAGTCGGCTCAATCATTAATGTGCCTGCTACTGGGAACGACATAGTTGGTGAATGGAAGCCGTAATCTTGCAGGCGCTTAGCTACGTCCATTTCAGTAATGCCTGATAGCTCTTTAAGCGGGCGTAAGTCAACAATACATTCGTGAGCAACACGGTTGTTACGACCACGGTATAAAATTGGGAAGTGCTTGCTTAGCTCATGCGTTAAGTAGTTAGCATTAACAATTGCCATTTCAGTGGCTTGTTTTAAGCCCTCTGAACCCATCATGGTAATGTAAGCCCATGAAATAGGTAAAATAGCGGCTGAGCCATAAGGCGCTGCCGATACCGCACCGTTACCGATGTTAGTACCTGGTACGTTAATTACGCTGTGGTTTGGCATAAACGGCGCAAGATGCGATTTAACACCAATTGGGCCAACACCTGGACCACCGCCACCGTGTGGAATACAAAACGTTTTATGCAAGTTTAAGTGCGATACGTCTGAGCCAATAAAGCCTGGGCTTGTTACGCCAACTTGCGCGTTCATGTTTGCGCCGTCCATGTAAACTTGGCCGCCGTGCTCATGAATAATGTCACAAATTTCGCGAATTGTTTCTTCGTATACGCCGTGCGTAGACGGGTATGTGATCATGATGCACGATAAGTTTTCAGACACTTCCTCAGCTTTCGCTTTAAGGTCGCTCATGTCTACGTTACCGTTTTTGTCACAGTTAACTACCACAATTTTCATGCTTGCCATTTGCGCTGATGCAGGGTTTGTACCGTGCGCAGAGCTTGGGATCAAACATACATTGCGGTGTGCGTCGCCGCGTGACTCGTGGTATTTACGAATCGCGATTAAGCCTGCGTATTCACCTTGTGCACCAGAGTTTGGCTGAAGTGATACTGCATCGTAACCGGTAATGTTTACTAGCCAGTCGTGTAGCTCGCCAATCATTATTTGGTAACCTTCTGCTTGATCTAGCGGGCAGAATGGGTGAAGGTTTGCAAACTCAGGCCACGTAATTGGGATCATCTCGGCGGTCGCGTTTAGTTTCATGGTACATGAGCCTAACGAGATCATTGAGTGATTAAGCGATAAGTCTTTGCTTTCTAGTCGCTTAATATAGCGAAGCATGTCTGTTTCGCTGTGGTAGCTGTTAAAGTTTGGATGCGTTAGTACTTCGTCGTCACGTACTAAACTTGCAGGAATTGACTCGCTGCCATTTGCTTCAACGTCTGCTGCAATAGCGTCAACACTTAGGCCATGGCCTTCGCCTAAAATAATATCGAATAACTGTGCAATATCGGCGCGTGTTGTTGTCTCTGATACCGAAATTGAGTACTCGCCTTCGTGGTTTGTTGCAAAGTTTACGCCTTTTGCAATTGCACGTGCTGTTACGTCGTCTTTGCTGTCGCTTACTACTGTTAGCGTATCAAACCAAGTACTGTGCTTAAGTGCGATGCCTTTAGCTTTAAGGCCAGCAGCTAAAATATCAGCAAAGCGATGTATACGCTGCGCGATAGTTTTTAAGCCTTGTGGGCCGTGGTACACCGCGTAAAACGCTGCCATGTTGGCAAGTAATACTTGTGCTGTACAAATGTTTGAGTTGGCTTTGTCGCGGCGAATGTGTTGTTCGCGCGTTTGCATTGCCATACGTAGTGCGTCGTTACCTAAACGGTCTTTAGATACACCAATAATACGACCTGGTAATGAACGCTTGTATGCGTCACGTGTTGCAAAAAATGCTGCGTGTGGGCCGCCGTAACCCATAGGTACGCCAAAACGTTGAGCCGAACCAAGTACTACGTCTGCGCCTAGTTTACCCGGTGCTTTTAACAGTAATAAACTCATTATGTCGGCAGCAACACAGGCAATGGCCTTTTTGCTTTGTACGCCAGCAATTAGGTCTGTTATGTCTACCACTTCGCCTGATGTAGTTGGATATTGGAACAATGCGCCAAAAATGTCGTGGTTAACGGCATCTTCTGCTTTACCTACAATTATTTCAAAACCAAACTGCTCGGCACGTGTTGTTACTACGTCGATTGTTTGTGTGTGTACGTCGTCGGCAATAAAAAAGGCATTGGCTTTTTTAGCTTTTGATACGCGTTTTGCAAGGCCCATAGCCTCTGCAGCGGCTGTTGATTCGTCAAGTAGTGATGCGCTTGCTAAATCAAGACCGGTTAAATCTAGGGTCATAGTTTGGAAGTTTAATAATGATTCTAAACGCCCTTGAGCAATCTCTGGCTGATACGGTGTGTACGCTGTATACCAACCTGGATTTTCTAGTACGTTACGTAAAATTACGTGCGGTACGTTAGTTGGGTGGTAGCCTTGGCCAATGTACGATTTGAAAACTTTATTTTTGCTGGCTACTGATTTTAGGTAGCTTAGTGTTTCAACTTCAGTACGGCTTTCGCCAACTGTTAGCGGTTGTTCTAGACGAATGCTAGCCGGTACAGTTTGGTCAATGAGCTCTTGCACACTCGATACTTCTAAAGCACTTAGCATATCGCTTACTTGTGCTGGGCTTGGCCCAATATGGCGGCGAATAAAATCTTGCTTTTGCTCTAGTTCTTCAAGAGATTTGGCGTTTGACATGAATCCAGATTCCTATGATCCTAAATGCTAATGGGTAACTAGCATTAATTAAAATATTTGACGATTTAACAGTTCACTCAGTATGGGGTGGTGAGCTGTAAAATCATAAAAGCCCCATTTTTATACATTAAACGGGGCTTTTAGTTATCTTCAAAAAATGATTATTCTTCGTCGATAGTGTGCGAGTAACCTTCAGCGTCTAATAAGTTGTCTAGCTCAGACTCGTCAGATGCTTTAATACGGAATAACCAACCGTCGCCGTAAGCGTCGTTGTTTACTGTTTCAGGTGAGTCTTCAAGCTCTTCGTTAATAGCAACAATTTCGCCACTGATAGGTGCGTAAATGTCTGATGCTGCTTTAACTGACTCTGCTACTGCACAGTCTTCGCCAGCGTCTACTTCGTCGCCAACTTCTGGTAATTCAACAAATACCATGTCGCCAAGAAGTTCTTGTGCATGCTCAGAAATACCAACAGTAAATGTACCGTCGCCTTCGTTACGAACCCACTCGTGTGAAGGTGCGTATTTTAACTCGCTAGGAATATTGCTCATTTTATTTGTCCTTTGGTTTATATTGGGAGGATACCAATCGCAATAATTATTGTGATTGGTATAACCAAATTATTTAAATTATTGATTTACCGTTACGTACAAAGCTAGGCTTTACTACTTTAACGTTTACTAATTTTTTACGCATTTCTACTTGAGCTGTATCGCCTGTTGAACGTGGTACACGTGCAAGGGCTACACTAAAACCAAGTGTTGGTGAAAAAGTACCTGATGTAATAATACCTATCCCACCGTCAACAATTACTTTAGAACCGCTACGCAAAACGCCTTTTTCTTCAAACACTAAGCCAACTAGTTTGTCAGTGCTTTTTTCTGCGCGTTGCTTAACAAGTACGTCACGGCCAATAAAGTCGCGATCTTCTGGTTCCCATGCAATGGTCCATGCCATGTTAGCTGCAAGTGGTGATACGCTTTCGTCCATATCTAGGCCGTAAAGGTTCATACCTGCTTCTAAACGTAGCGTGTCGCGTGCACCTAAACCAGCAGGCTTAACACCTGCGTCTAGCAGTTGTTGCCATAAATCGGCTGCTTGGTCGTTCGGTACTACTATTTCGTAACCGTCTTCGCCAGTATAACCCGTTGTGGCAATAAATAAATCACCTACTTGAACACCAAAAAACGGCTTCATACCTTCAACAGCTGCTTGTTGCTCAGCATTTAAAAGAGTGGCTGTTTTTGCTTTAGCGTTAGGGCCTTGTACTGCAATCATTGCAAACTCAGGGCGCTCTGTAACAGTTACGTCAAAGTCGCTCGATACGTTAGCTAAATGCGCTAGGTCTTTTTCGCGCGTTGCTGAGTTAACAACTAGGCGGTAAAAGGTTTCGCTAAAGAAATAAATAATTAAGTCGTCTATTACACCGCCTTGCTCGTTAAGCATGCCTGTGTAAAGCGCTTTACCTGGTACGGTTAATTTTGCAACGTCGTTAGCTACTAGCTTACGTAAAAATGCTTGTGCTTGAGGCCCTTCAATATCAACAATAGTCATGTGTGATACGTCAAACATACCTGCGTCGGTACGCACGCTATTGTGTTCTTCTATTTGTGAGCCGTAGTTGATTGGCATTTCCCAGCCATGAAAATCAACCATTTTAGCGCCCGCTTCTAGGTGCTTAGCATGTAGTACAGTTTTAGAAGTCATAACATTCCTTCACGTTTAAATTAACCCTGTTTAGGGCGTGGCTTAAATAGACTTTAATTGCTTAATCGCAATTAAAAACAGGTAAACATTGTTATGTTCACCTGTTGTTTGTATTCGTTATGCGGCTTCACTATGCATAAGTGCAAAACCTTGCGCTTGCATGTAGCTTTGCCATTTTTGTAATTCTTGTTGTTTAGCGACTAATACAAAGTGTTGTTCGTCGTTTTTATCAATGGCGGTAATAAATACATCACCACTTTGCGCACCGTAGCATAGTTGCGCGTCAGAAAGGCGCAAACCGGGTGTTAATTTAAAAGCATTTACTAGAGTATCAAACGCGTTGTCGCCACTTAAAATAAAGCTTGCTAGGTCAGTGCGTACTACATAATCAATATCAAAACGTAGCTGTTGCTCGTTTATAAGTGCTTGTAGTTGAAGGCTTGCGTTGTGTGGAAGTACAAATCTAAAGGCGGTTTCGCTAAAGTAATAAACAGCAAAGCTGTAGTCAGAATTATAGTCGCCATCAAGCGTGCCTTTTAAGCCTAAACCGCTGGCGGTAAGCTTAGTTAAATCAAGGCCTAAAATAGTGCTTAAAAATACACTGGTTTCGGTGCCGCTAAAATCCATTACAACGTGATTGTTGTTAGTTTGCAAAGCGTTAGTAACCGCACTACTTGCGTTGCTGTGGCGGGCAAACATTATTGGGTTAAAAGTCATAACAAACACCTGTGTATTTTCGATTACAAAAGTATATTGCCCACGCCTACCAACAACAAATTGTAATTTTTTATCAATTGATAAATAATACTTATATATATAGCTATATAAATTGTAATTTTAAATATGAAAAACATATCAACAGACGGTTTACGTACTTTTGTAATGGTAGTTGAAATAGGTGGCTTTGCTAAAGCAGGCGATTTACTTGGCCTGTCGCAACCTGCTGTCAGTTTGCAAATAAAGCGCTTAGAAGACGTGCTTGGCTATAAACTATTTAAAAAACAAGGACAGCGCCAAGTATTAAACCAGTACGGCGAGCTATTATTGCCTATGGCAAAACAAATGATGCAACACAACGATGCTATTTTGCAGCAGTTCACATCAGAAAACATTGCAGGTAAAGTGCGCTTGGGTATTCCGAGCGAATTTGCTGCGCGTATTTTACCTTCTATTATTGGCGACTTTGTGGCGCTCTACCCAGAGGTGTCGTTAGAAGTTAAGTCGCGTTTAAGTAAGCATTTACTTTCAGCGTCTCGCCAAGATCAGTTCGATTTAGTACTTGCGCTAAATGAGCGACTCAACTCTGATAAGTTTCCTATTTTTATGCAAGACGAACTGGTGTGGGTGGGCGACCTGTCACTTGCGCAAAACGACGTGGTTACGCTAGTTACCGCACCAGAGGGGTGTATTTATCGTCGCCGTGCAATTGATGCATTAAAAAGTGCGGGCATAAAATACCGCATTGTATATAGCAACGCCGATTTAACCGGCCTTATTGCTGCATTAAAAGAAGGCTTAGGTATTACCGTACTTGCTAAAAGCACAGTACCGAGTGAGCTTAACTATCAAGTTCAAACCAAACATTTACCCACTCTTGGTAATATTGGTATTAGTTTAATTAAAAGTTCGGGTGAATCTGACCATGCAGTAGATAAGCTCGCGGAGTTTATAGCGCTACGTTTAGGTTATAGCTAATCAAAACTTTATAACGAGTAAAGCAATTACAAACTAATACAAAAGAAACAATTTAGTTAACAAGGTTGCATAAGTAGGTGCTTTTAGTTCTATTAAACTGAATAATTAAATACTTAATAACATTGATTCGTATTCGTTAACGTGTTCAAATTACGCCAATTAAGATAATTGACATGATTAGGAACACAATGAACCCTAAGTTTTTAGTATCTACCCTGGCAACTGCGGTTGCTTTGTCTTTTAGTGCTACTGCAATAGCAAAAGACACCAGCAATAAAGAACAACGCTTTGAACAAATTACCGTTATTGGCTCAGAACAAGCAATTAACGATATTCCTGGTTCGGCTACGTTTATTTCTGATGAAGAACTTCAAAAATTCAAATTTACTGATATTTCTCGCGTTTTAGCGTCTGTTCCGGGCGTTTACGTGCAAGAAGAAGACGGCTACGGCCTTCGTCCTAATATTGGTATGCGCGGCACAGGTACTGGTCGTAACGATAAAATATCAGTAATGGAAGACGGTGTATTAGTTGCACCAGCACCATATTCAGCACCTTCTGCTTACTACTTCCCTACTACGGGTCGTATGGAGTCTATTGAAGTATTAAAAGGCGCGGCATCAGTTAAGTATGGCCCGCGTACTACGGGCGGTGTTTTAAACTTACTTTCGCGCAGCTTACCTACTGAGCCAAATAGCTCAAAGGGTATGGTAGATGCAGCCCTTGGTGGTGATGGTTACTACAAAGGTCACGCTTACTTCGGTAAAGAAAAAAACAACACAGCAGGCTTAATTGAAGTATTTACTTACGGCGCAGATGGCTTTAAAGAGCTGCCAGTAGGTAATGACAACACCGGCTTTGAAAAAACAGATTTACTATTAAAGTTTGGTCATACGTTTGGTCAAAACGATGCGCATAATCTTGAGCTAAAAATTAAGTACTCTGACGAAACATCAGACGAAACATACATGGGCTTAACTGACGAAGACTATCAAGAAAGTCCTTACCGTCGTTATGCTGCATCGCAAAACGATGAAATGAATACTCGCCACAACGCATACCAACTTAACTACGCGTACCGTTTTGGTGATGGCTATGAGTTTTTAGCTACGGCTTACTTAAACGATTTTCATCGTAACTGGTATAAAGCCAGCAAAGTAAGCGAAAGCTACCTTGAGCAATACAGTGAATTTGAAGCAAACCCGACAAGCGAAGGTATTGAAGGTATTGGTATTAAAGCTAATAACCGCGATTACCAAGCTAAAGGTATTCAGTCTGAATTACATATTCCTGCAGGCGATCACTATGTGACTGTTGGCGTACGTTACCACGAAGACGAAATGGATCGTTTTCAATGGGAAGACAAATACACGCTTAATCAAGACCTAAGCTTAACGCTTACAGAGCAAGGCGTTCCGGGCTCTGACAGCAACCGTGTAGATAGCGCAGAAGCAAGTACATTGTTTATTCAAGACGAGTGGACAATTGATGCATTAGTAGTAAGTGCAGGCCTTCGTTATGAAGACATTACTATTACGCGTGAAGAGTGGTCTAAATCAGATCCAACACGCAGCAACGGTTTAACTAAAGATGTGTCGAACGACACTGAAATTTTAGTGCCGTCACTAGGTGCTACTTACACGCTTAACGAAAACGTAACGCTACTTGCGGGCATTCAAAAAGGTTATGCACCAGCAGCACCTGGTAATGCTGACCAAGAAGAAGAAGAAAGTGTAAACATTGAGTTTGGCTCTCGCTTTAATATGGATGGCTTTAGCGGTGAAGTAATTGCGTTTTACTCTGACTACAGCAACATGCACGGTAACTGTACTGCAGCTGTTGGTTGTAGCGACGACAACATTGGCGACCAATACAACTACGGTGAAGTAGAAGTAGCGGGCTTTGAATTTAGTGCAGCACGTACGTTTGCAACTGATACAGCTATGTTCCCAGTTAAATTAACGTATACCTACACAGACTCTGAGTTTAAAAACGATTTTGATTCAGAAATTTGGGGCACGGTAGAAAAAGGCGATGCAATGCCTTACGTACCAGAAAACCAAGTAGCGTTATCGTTAGGTGCTGAGTTTTCTGCGTTTGTAGTTAACAGCCAAATACGTTACGTATCTGATGCGCATGCTAACTTAACGCAGTCGGGCTTAAACGCAATTGATAGCCGCGTAGTATGGGATTTAGCTGCTAAATACTTAATCGATGAGAATCAAAAAGTATACCTAAGCGTTGATAACTTGTTTGATAAAACATACGTTGCTAACCGTTCAAACGGTGGCATTCAACCTGGTAAGCCGCGTACTGTACAGATGGGCTACACATACTCATTCTAAATTGAAAGCTGGTTAAACGGTTCACTAACAGCGTTAATAATTTTTTATGTAAGACCACTACACATCTAAATTATTGCCTTGTTATTAAACCGTTTACCTGCGCTTTGTATGAGATAAACGGTTCACTAACAGCGTTGATAATTTTTTATGTAAGAACACTACACATCTAAATTATTGCCTTGTTATTAAACCGTTTACCTGCGCTTTGTATAGGAGAAATGGTTCACTAACAGCGTTAATAATTTTTTATGTAAAAGCACTACACATCTAAATTATTGCCTTGTTATTAAACCGTTTACCAAAGCTTACAAAGTTAAAGCGTAAGTTACAGATACAAAAAAGCCGAGATTGAATTTCAATCTCGGCTTTTTTAATACATAAAACTTATCGTTTTATATATTAGGTATTAGTTATTTGCGTTACGTTGGCGTAATACTTCAAACAAACAAATACCGGTGGCTACCGATACGTTTAAGCTTGAAACAGTACCCGCCATTGGGATTTTAACAAGCATATCGCAATGCTCACGCGTTAAGCGTCGCATGCCCTCGCCTTCTGCGCCCATAACAATAGCCATTGGGCCCGTTAAGCTTGCATCAAATACGTGGTTATCAGTTTCACCAGCAGTGCCTACAACCCATACGCCTGCATCTTTAATTTCGCGAAGCGTACGTGCAAGGTTAGTCACTTGAATTAGCGGTACTGTTTCGGCTGCGCCACAAGCTACTTTACGTGCTGTGCCGTTAAGCTTGGCAGAGCGATCTTTAGGTACAATTATAGCGTGAACACCAGCAGCGTCTGCACTACGTAGACATGCGCCTAAGTTATGCGGATCGGTAATACCATCAAGCACAAGTAAAAACGGTGTGTCTTCACGCGCGATTATCGCATCAAGATCTTTTTCGTTAAACGTTGGCGCTGCTTTTACGTTGGCAATAATACCTTGATGCTGCTCACCCTTTGATTTGCTATCAAGGGCTTTACGCTGCATAAACTGTACTGAAATACCAAATTTACGTGCTTCATCAATAATCGGAGTTGAGCGTTTGTCGTCACGACCTTTAAGGGCGTAAATTTCTACAAAGCGCTCTGGCTCGCTTTCTAAAATTGCTTCAACAGAGTGAAAGCCAAAAATTAATTCATTACTCACGTATTATCTGCTCCTGGGCTAGTACTTTTACGGGCATTTTTGCCAGCTCTTTTAGGCTTTTTAACTGCCTTCTTCTTCGGCTTTTTCTTTACGGCAGTGTCTGCTGCTTTTTTATCTGCGGGTTTAGTTGCAGACTTATTTGCAGGCTTGCCTTTATCTTTATTTGCTGGCTTTTTTTTACCTTTTGGTTTGTCATCGCTGTGTGACTTTTTACCCGGTACTTTGCCTGCTTTTAATTGCGAACGCACACTTGCTGGCGCATGCTCAGATTTACCTGAACCTTTTTTTGGCGCACGACGACGTGAGTATCTGTCTTGTGCAACATCGCCTTTAAGCGTTAAGTTGATACGGCGATCGTCTAAACTAACCGACGCAACTTTTACTGTTACTTTATCGCCAAGGCGATAAACTTTGTGAGAGTGCTCACCTATTAGGGTGTGTTTTGCAGCGTCATGTGCAAAAAATTCGTCGCCTAAATTAGTAACATGAATAAGCCCATCAATTTGTAAATCGTCTAAACGAATAAACAAACCAAAGTTAGTGACCGATGAAATAACACCGTCAAACTCGTCACCTACATGATCTTGCATAAACTCACATTTAAGCCAGTCGGCTACTTCGCGAGTTGCATCATCGGCGCGGCGCTCTGTGGTAGAACACTGCTCACCAAGTTGATCAACTTCGTCGTCGGTATAAGCGTATTCGCCAGACGTTTGCTGACCTTGTGCTTTTATAACTGCTTTAATAGCACGATGTACTACTAAATCTGGGTAACGACGTATTGGCGATGTAAAGTGCGCGTAAGCCGATAACGCTAAACCAAAGTGACCAATGTTATCTGGCTGATATACAGCTTGTTTCATTGAACGCAGTAGCATAGTTTGAATAAGCTCGGCTTCTGGGCGGTCACCTAGTCGCGCTAATACTTGGGTTATTTCTTTTGGTGTTGGCTCGTCGCTTAATGTGCTTTGAATACCTAACTCGCCTAAAAACTTAGTAAAGTTACCTAGTTTTTCGCTGTCTGGTTCGTCATGCACACGATAAAGCGCGCTTGCTTCGTGCTTTTCAAGAATTTTAGCCGCCGATACGTTGGCTAAAATCATACATTCTTCAATCAGTTTGTGCGCATCGTTACGAATAACAGGCACTATTGATTCTATTTTACGCTGAGCGTTAAATACAAAACGTGTTTCTAGGGTTTCAAACTCAATGGCACCACGCTCTTGGCGTGCAGCTTTAAGTGCCATATACATTTGCTGTAAGTCAGTTAAATGTGGCACTACGGCTGAGTATTCTTCGCGTAGTTTTTCGTCGTTTTGTAAAATGGCATTTACTTTGGTGTAAGTTAAACGTGCATGCGAGTTCATTATCGCTTCGTAAAACTTATAGCCCGAAAGTTTACCCGCGCTCGATACGGTCATTTCGGCAACCATACATAAGCGATCTACTTTTGGATTAAGCGAACATAATCCGTTAGAAAGCACTTTTGGTAGCATCGGAATTACTTGCTCAGGGAAATACACTGAGTTACCACGCAAAATTGCTTCTTTGTTAAGCGGCGTGTTCATTCCTACGTAATGCGATACATCGGCAATGGCAACCCATAAGCGCCAGCCACCCGATTTTTTAGGTTCACAGTATACGGCGTCATCAAAGTCGCGAGCGTCTTCGCCATCAATAGTTACAAGTGGTAAGTCACGTAAATCTACGCGGCCTTTTTTGTCAGCGTCTTCAACAAACTCACCTAGGTGAGCAACCTGTGCTTCAACTTCTTCAGGCCATACATGTGGAATATCGTGATTGCGCAGTGCGACTTCAATTTCCATACCTGGGGCTAAATGCTCACCAAGTACATCAATAATTTTACCTACCGCGTTCATGTTGCGGCTTGGATTTTGAGTGATTTTAACCTGTACCATTTGGTTATGGCGGGCACCGTTTTCGTTGCCTGGTAAAATCATTATATCTTGCGTTATGCGCGGGTCTTCAGCTACCACAACGGCAACACCATGCTCTACAAAGTAACGGCCAACAATTGGCGCGCGCTCGTTAGTAAGCACTTTTATAATACGTGCATCGCATTTTGAGCCAGAGCCACGTTTAGTGCCTTTAGCTAGTACAATGTCGCCATGTAACACCATATTCATTTGGTGCTTAGCAATAAACCAATCTTTACTCTCGCCTTCAACTTCTAAAAAGCCAAAACCGTCTCTGTGGCCTATTACTTTGCCTTTGGTTAAACCGGCTTCGTCAATTAGGGCATAGCATTTAAATTTATTAAAATACAGCTGTCCGTCACGCTCCATAGCGCGAAGGCGGCGTTTAAATGCTATTTGGCGTTCGTCATCGTTTACTGCTAGTTCTTCACATAATTGCGCGTAGTTAGCAGGTTTTGAACGCTCTTGAAGGTGAGTAAGTATAAACTCACGACTAGGGACTGGGTTTTCGTACTTTTCTTGTTCTCGACTGAGATTTGGATCTTGGTTTGACATTCACTATCTTGTTAGTTGGTTATGTAGGTATTTTAACCCATATAGTTATAATGAGACAGGTAAAAGCGATTAAACTTTTAAGAAAGCACTTTTACCTTGCTGTTTATCTTGCTGTATAGTTTAAAAATCTAGCGCAATGGGGCTTAACGACCCCTTAACTGCAAAGTATTTTCATCTAGTAGCAATACTAAAACTTATACTATTTTTTTTGTAGATTTTTCCACAGCAGTTTGCTTATATTATCAATAAAGCTTGGGTCTTCTTCTTTCATCGTAAGTAAAATCTGCTTATTCATTTGTGATTTATTTTGAGCGTAAATCCAGCGGTTTTTATTAAACTGCTGGGCAAACTCAAGTGCACCCGCTTGTAGTTCGTCGTTATTTGCAAACACAGCTTCAATCACTTTATTGTCTAGCAACTGCTTTGCACCAACACGCTCTCCTGACATAGCTAAACGATTAAAGAAGGTTTGCGAAATAGCTTTATTAATTATAGGAAACATCGACGGTACAAACGGCACCATTACGTCCACTTCAGGAAAACAAAAGAAGCCTTTATCTGACTTCATAAATCTAAAATCGCACGCACACGCAAGCACCGAACCATTGCCATAGGTATGCCCGTTTAACGCAGCAATAATAGGCATAGGAAAAGTAACTATGCGCTTAAACAAGTCACTTATTTGAATCATAAAGTCAGAAATAGCTGCAGGTAAAATACTTGGATTGGACATCCATTGAAGGTCGATGCCCAATGACCAGTTTTTGTCACTCGAGGACGTTAAAATAACTGATTTAATATTTTGATCTGCTTCAATGTGGTCAAGGTGTAAATTAAACTCGGCCAAAAACGCTGGATTGTGACGGTTTTCAGCGGTATTCATGGTGAGTATAGCGGTGTTATTTTTAGTTGTTAGTTCTATTAGATTTGCCATTAAACCCTCTTTTAACGCTTTTTAAGCTAACTTTAAGCGCTGTTCGTTACTTTTACATAACATAGTAATACTTTGCTTATAATTTATAAACCCACTATTTAAAGCCATCCTTTTTGTTTAGCTATACGTGCAGCATCTATACGGTTAGTGGCGTTTAGCTTAGCAATAGCGTCTGATAAATAATTACGTGTAGTACCTTCGCTTATAAATAACTGCTTGGCTATGTCGCTTGTTTTAAGGCCGTCGCTTGCAAGTTTAAGTGCTTTGCGTTCTTTATCGGTAAGTGGATCTGCGTCGTCTAATGCATTAATAGCAAGCTCTGGGTCTATCACTTTTTGCCCCTGCATTACTTTTTTAAGCGCATTTATTAGCTCTTCACTGGGTGCTTCTTTTAAAATAAAACCTTTAACACCTGCCGTAAGCGCTCGCCTAATATAACCTGCACGAGAAAATGTGGTCATAATAACCATTTTTATAGCAGGGAACTTAGCGGCTATTTTTTCGCTAAGCTCTATACCATTCATGGTCGGCATTTCTATATCAGTTAAAATTATATCGGGATGTAAATCACTATCAAGCGCTTCAATTGCATTGAGTGCATCTTGCCCGTTACTTGCTTGCCCAATAATCTCAATATTAAAATCAAGCCCTAACAATGCTGCTACTGCGTCGCGCACAAGCGCTTGATCTTCCACTAAATACACTCTGATCATTATAAATCCTTAGCTGTAATTGGCAGCACTACTGTTAAAGTAAAATTATCGCCACAGGTAAATGCTGCACTGCCATTTAGTTGCTCTGCTCGCTCTTTAATACCATTTAGGCCATTGCCCGAATTTAATGCGGAGCACGGTGCACGATCAATAACGGTAATGAGTAGATGCTGCGCTGTTTGTTCTATATTTATTTCGCAATTTTTTGTGCTGCTATGGCGTAATAAGTTAGTAACTGCCTCTTTAATTATTAACCCAGCGAACCCTTCAACCTTAGCGGGCAAAGTACTTACACTTACACTAACTTTTACACTAAAACCTTGCTCTATTAACCTTTGTTCTAATTGTGCTATTTGACTGACAAGATTAAGCTGTTTTAAATCACTTACAGCGTTTCTTACATCGCTAAGTAACTGCCTTGCCAAATCGGCCACTTGTGCAATTTCGCTATTTGCTTGAGCGTAACGCTCTCCTTGGTTTAATTTATTAGCAAGCTCAGCTTTTAAAGCAATAGATGACAGTGAGTGGCCTAAAATATCGTGCAAGTCGCGAGCTATTCGTTCTCGCTCAGCAATTGCTGCTAATTGCTCTAATTGCTTAGCGCTTTCTTGTTCGCGCTTTTTGTGTAAACGCTCTTTTTGACCTGCTATACCAAAGGCAAATAAAGCCCCACACAATATTAAAGATCCGGCTAAAAAGTACTTAACGTTATGTACATCAGCGGTATATGCAGCCCCTATAACGCTTACAATAACAGCTAGTGCTGCAAAAAGCCGCTGTTTGTAGCTGTATGATGCCCCTGCTATATAGGCAATAAATCCAAATAACGTTGAAGTGCCTGACGTATAAAATGTGGCACAAAAGCACACCAATAACATCACTATAAATAACTTGGTAACATTAGAGTTTTTGCAGTCCATCGCCTTGATGTAAAGCAGTATAAAAACAATGTAAAATGCGAACGTCATAACAATGTTATTTACGCTTAAATTGGAAATATTAAAAATGGTAGGCAGTAAATAAAAACCGGTGAAAATTAGCGGTGTATAATCCCAAAACTTTTTCCCTGACGTTTTTTCAGCTGTACTTAATGTGTCCATATTGGGGCCTCTGACTTATTCTTTTTATTTATAGCACTGTTTTTATTAATAAATATAAATAACATAAAAATGCTCATGAGTATAAAGTAATCATTTATTGAAACTGTAAAGCCCAGCCCATCAACAAATTCATTAATAGACAGGCTTATTAAAATTAAAGAGTTCATAATTATCCCCTGTTGAGTAAGGTAACTATGCCAGCGTATAAAAATAATAAGAGTGTGAAGTGTCATCAACTTTTATGACATTTGTCATGCGATAAAAAAATTCATCTTAAGAATTTTTAAGCAATGTTAATATGTTCAAAAAGTACAACAAGGAAACTAAATGCAGTCTCAGCAGCAAAGTTTAATTTATTTGCACATAGCGGTATTACTTTTTGGCGGAACCGCTCTATTTGCCAAGCTTATTGGTTTAAATGCTTTAGATATTACCGTTTACAGAACTGCAATTGCAGGAATGGCTATTTTAGCCATGCTGTATTTTCAAAAAAAACAAATTAAACTCAACAAACCTAAAGACTACCTTATTGCGTTATTTTTAGGTGTTGCGGTGGGGATTCACTGGGTTACCTATTTTGCTGGTATGCAAATGGCCGGTATAACTATTGGAATGCTGGCATTTTTTAGCTATCCCGTAATGACGGTGTTTTTAGAACCCTTATTTAATAAAAGCAGGCCAAAAGCAAAAGATATAATAAGTGCGGCGGTGGTTGTTTTAGGTATTTACCTTTTAGTACCAAGTGCAAACTTAGGCGACGATGTGACCCTAGGTGTAATAACAGGTGTTATATCGGCATTGTTTTTTTCAATCAGAAACATTACCCATAAGCGCTACTTTAGCCAATATGGTGGCCCGCAAACGATGTTTTATCAAACCTTAGTGGCAAGCATTATGCTGTGCGCATTTATAGAAGTGCCTGTATATGAGGTTAGTAATCACGACCTAATTTTAATTGCCATAGCGGGTGTTATTTTCACGGCTACACCTCATTCATTATTTGCAGCAAGTTTAAAGCATTTATCAGCGGCAACTGCGGGGTTAATTTCTTGCTTGCAGCCACTTTATGGCACCATACTGGCTATAGTAATTATTCATGAACGTCCTACTGTTATGACGTTAGTTGGTGGAGCACTCATAGTTAGTGCCGCTTGTTTTGAAACGTGGTCAATCACTAAAAAGGCTCGACAATGAAAGTATTTGCACACCGTGGTGCCAGTGGGGATTTTCCTGAAAACACCAAAAGCGCTATTTTAGAAGCGTTAAAAGTAGGTGTTGATGGTATTGAAGTAGATATTCAAAGTTCCTTAGATGATTACATGGTAATACACGACTCATGGCTCGATAGAACCACCAGCGGTAAAGGTAGGGTGAGTAACTTTACGGCACATGAACTCTCTAAACTTGATGCTGGAAATGGTGAAAAAATTCCCACTCTTCAGCAGCTGTTTGATTGGAATAATAATAAATCTTTATTAAATATTGAGCTTAAACATACGTTTGAACTAGAAAGGTTTGTGTCTCAACTAGAACAAAACATTGAAGCTAACAAAATATCGAAAGCGAATATTTTAGTATCATCGTTTGATCATCATCAACTACAGTGGCTTAAAAGCAAGCTACCATGGCTTAAAATAGGCGCCCTTACTTCTTCTATTCCAATTAACTATGCAAAGTTTGCAAGTGATTTAAACGCTTATAGCGTACATGCAGATAAAACCTTTATAAATAAGGCTTTTGCCGATGATGCAAAAAAAAGAGGCTTAAAGATTTATGCTTATACGGTCGATAGAGAACAAGATATAGCGCTAATGCTTGAGTATGGCATAGACGGAATTTTTACAAATTACCCAGCGCGAACCAAAGCTTACTTGTTATCGTTACAAAAAAGCTAACTTACACCTCCCTAACTAAAATAAGAATCGTAGGGCTTAAGCATAATGAGTAGTTTTATGAAAATTTATAACTATATAGAGCAAACATTCTTTTTTACGTTAACGCGTAAAATAGTCGGTAATTTAAGTTTTGTATTATTGTTCCAAGCAATTACGTTATTTTGGCTGCATCAGAGTTTAAGCGAACAACAGCAAAGTACAGGGCTATTTTGGCTGCTTACGCTTGTTATTATATCTGGTTTTATTTTTACTCTTTTTTATATGCGTTTTTTAATTGTTCGTCCTGTTACTGCTATGCGCGATACTTTGATAAAAATAAACCAACAAGATGCAAATTTAGCAGCAAAACTTCCTCACTTTTCGTATGACGAATTTAAAGATTTAAGTACACAATATAATATATTTACTGCCCATTTAAGTGAGTTACTCAGCACAACATATAACAGTGCTCAAGCTAGTGCACACAGTAATATACAAGTCACTGAATCGATGAAAAATACTGAGCAATCAAGCGAGCAACAAATACAGTTAAGCCACAGTATTATTAATGCCAGTATGCAAATAACCCAAAGCTTACAAAACATAGTAAATAATACAGATAGCGTGCATAACGTTAATAATGAACACCTTAACTTTGTAAAACTATCTGCATCAGAGCTCGCTGCTTTAGTAAAGCAGGTTAAACTTATTACTAATATGCTAGGTAGCTTTTCAAATACAATTGCGGGACTGAAAGAGAACAGTGAAAACATTCGTAGTATTTTAAAAATGGTTGAAGAGTTTTCTGATCAAACTAATTTGTTAGCCCTTAACGCCGCAATAGAAGCAGCTAGAGCGGGTGAAGCTGGCAGAGGGTTTGCCGTAGTTGCAGACGAAGTACGCACACTTTCAATAAAGGTAAGTGGCGCAACTAGGCAAATAAGCGACTTTATTACTCAAATGAATGAGCTAGTAAATGAAACAAATAAAGAGTCAGAGCAATTAATGATTCACTCCAATAATGCACAAAGCTCAATTAGTGCAACCTGTGAGGGTTTTACAAAAATGCTTAGTGAGTTTGAGCACAACCAACAGCAACTACAACAAATAGCCAGTGCTGTACATATGCTTGAGGGCACTCAAACTAATACTCACCAATCGGTAGAGCAAATAGTAGCTTTAGGTGAGCAAGCTAAACAGCAAATAGATACGGCATTAGCCGATAGCGAGCAATCTCAACAGTTAAGCTTACAGACCCAACAACAGTTAAAGCGCTTCGTGCGCTAAGAAGCGTTTTCGGGCTCAGAGAAATATGGTAAATTACGCAGCTATTAATTTAAGTGTGTGAAGTGTGTGAGCAACCCTACCCCAGACTATGAAAAATTAGCCCTACAAATAAAAACCTGGGGGCAAGAGCTTGGTTTTAGCGAAGTAGGTATTACTGATATTGACCTATCTAAGCACGAAGCCCAATTGCAACGCTGGCTTGATGCTGGCTACCACGGCTCGATGGATTATATGGCTGCTCACGGTATGAAACGCGCTCGCCCTGCTGAATTAGTACCTGGTACACAGCGTGTTATATCCGTAAAAATGAATTATCTTCCTCCCGATGCTGGCTTTGCAAAAACCTTAAAAAATAAAGAAAAAGCATACATAAGTCGTTATGCACTGGGTCGTGATTACCATAAATTAATGCGTAATCGTTTAAAAAAACTTGGCCAAAAAATAGAGCAAGAAATTGGCGAATATGGCTTTAGGCCCTTTGTAGATTCAGCCCCGGTACTTGAGCGTCAACTTGCCGAAAAAGCCGGTTTAGGGTGGCGTGGTAAGCATTCGTTATTAATTAATCAAGAAGCAGGATCGTGGTTTTTTTTAGGCGAGCTATTTATTGATTTACCTCTACCAATAGATGCAGAGAACACGTTTGAAGGCTGCGGAAAATGTGTTGCTTGTATTACTCTTTGCCCAACAGGTGCAATTGTAGAGCCCTACGTTGTTGATGCACGTAAATGCATATCGTACTTAACGATAGAACACCAAGGCCCCATACCCGAACAATACCGAACTTTATTAGGCAACCGTATCTATGGTTGTGATGATTGCCAGTTGGTATGCCCTTGGAATCGTTATGGACAAATAACGGATGAAAATGACTTTCATCCCCGTACTCAATTAAAAAATAAAGATTTACTTGAGCTATTTGCTTGGGATGAGCCTACATTTTTAAAAAATACCGAAGGCAGCCCTATTCGCCGCATAGGTCACGAACGTTGGTTACGTAATATAGCGGTCGGTTTAGGTAATGCAGAGTTTAGCCCGGCTATTATTCATGCCCTACAAGATAAAAGCCAAATATCCAGCGAGCTTGTTTTAGAACATATTGAATGGGCGCTTGCTCAACAAAACGATAAACAACGATTACAAATTCGTAAAACGGCTAGGTTAATCAGAATCGTAGAAAAAGGCTTACCCAGAGATGCATAATGCAGTTGGAGTAAGCCTTAAAGTAACATTATTTAATTAATTATATTTAGCTCTTTAAAAGCAATGACAGGTCTTGCTCAATTTCAGCAAAAGCTGCTTTTACCTTTTTAACAGACTCCTCTCTGGCCACTGAGTTTTGGATAGTTTCATCTACTTTTTTATAAATAAACACCTCCTGATCTTCATCTAATCCCATTGATGGGATACGTTCTTCGAGCTCTTCTTGTAACTGTTTAAACACTTTTTCGTTGTTTTGACGGTTGTCATTCAATAAGCTAATTAAGCCATGAAACTTACTGTGAACTGTACTTGCTACGGCATTAAGTTTTGCTTGTTGTGATTCAAGCATTTTCTTAGTCATGATGGCGCGTAGTTGCTGCTCGGTAACACTGACAATAAAACATACGTGGTCGCGTATACGCCCGTGTTTATCTGGATCGTGATCGGGCATATTTAAAATAAGTAAGCTAATCAATTCATAGTTAACTAAAATTCGATGCGAAAATTCATGTAAACGCCCTTTGTTTTTAAGCATTTCAAATAGCTCCACCACAATAGGTGAACACACGCCACTTAATGCAAAGTGACTAATTTCATCGTTCTCTCTAAACTCAACATTACTTTGCAAATCAAAAGATTGTAGGCAATCTATAAGCGCTTTACCTAGCTCTTGAGGGTCGTTAATAAAACCTATGTTTTCAACGTAGTTAACTATCTGCCCCATTTCACTGCTGTTAGCCATGGCATTAAATGCAGTTGATGTAGCATCTTCAACTTGCTTTTCAAGGCTTTGTTTTTCAACAAGTACTTGGTTTAAATTTTTAAGCTTTGACTTAAGTTCATCATGGCCAAAGGGTTTTACAATATAGTCTTCTGCACCAACTGAGTAGCCTTCCATGCGTTCTTCAACTGTGCCACGAGCAGACACAAACATAACAATAATGTGTGCTGTATTTGGGTTTGCTTTAAGTGCCTTACATACTTCATAGCCGTTCATTTGCGGCATACTTACGTCGAGCAATATAACCTGAGGCATATAGCCTTCAACCATGTTTAAACACTCAGGACCACTCGTTGCTACTTGTAATTCAAAATCAAGCTCCTCTAAAATTTCCTCAATAATTTCAAGGTTAAAGGGTTCGTCATCAACGGCAAGTATTTTAGTTAAGGCCATAATTTATCATCCATTCAAATTCTCAAAAAAGTTACTTGGCTTGCCAAAAAACAATTAATTACTGTGTTGTATTAATTGATCTTCAGCCAAATGATCATCTAGATTTATTTCTAATGGCACCTGTATAGATATAGTTGCACCACCATTTTCGTTGTTACGTGCAGTGATCTCACCTTGATGTAAAGACACAAACTCTCTACACAATGCAAGGCCCAATCCGGTACCACCGGCACCGCTATTTGTTTTGCTGCTTTGTACAAACTTAGTAAAAATATGTTCCAGCTCATCTTCTGGTATACCGACCCCATTATCGGTAACCTCTATAGTAGCAAGCTTATTATCTGACTCTAAATTTACCCGTATTTTACTTTTGGGTTCGCTAAATTTAAGTGCATTACCTAATACGTTTCGAAGTAACTGATTTATTTGCTCTTCATCACATTGCGCAATTACAGGTAATGGCTGCGCGGTAAATACAACCTCAATTTCTTTTTCCATTGCCGTACCAGATACATCATCAATACTTGTTTTTATAATGTTCGCTAAATTATATGGACGAGGATTAAATGGAAACTTACCCACATCTAGCTTAGATAGGTCGAGTAAATTATTTAGTAACGACAGTAAACGCTCACCACTACTCTCTATTCGCGATAGATATTTAATGAGTTTCTCTTTTGCAAAATCTCCAGTTTCTAGTTTGCTTAAACCAAAACGTGAAAAGCTTAAAATAGAGTGCATAGGTGTTCGAAGTTCATGCGACATGTTTGCTAAAAACTCTGATTTACTTAAGTTTGCAGCCTCAGCGACGTTTTTAGCGTGCTCGAGTTGTGAAGTACGCGCTCTTACTTGCTCTTCAAGGAGATCTTTTGCTTCAAGTAGTAAATCTTCTTTTTGCTTGAGGTGAGTTACATTTTTAAATATTACGGCAAGTGCTATTTCACCATGGTGATCTATTTCATTAAAAGATCCCACTAACGGTATATATCCCCCTGCAGTTTTAGATAAACGTAAGTCGCAGCTAAATTGGCGATTACTGTTTAGTGTCGAAATTTTATCTTTAATACCTAACGTTGAATCATCATCTAAAAAGCTAAATACTGATTTACCTTCAAGTTCGTTAAACGGTAAGTTAAATAGTTTTAAACAAGCATCATTAGCTTCTATCACTCTACCGCATTTCTCAAACAACATAATTGCATCGGGCGTATGCTTATAAATAACCTGAAGTAGGCTGTCTTTTTCAATCAGGGCATCAACTGTATCTTGTAGCCTTTCGACGAGTTCTGCGTTATGGCGTTTTAATAGCTCTGTTTGCCACAGTTTATGTATTGATTGTAATAATGAGCTGTCGTTCAATGGCTTAATAAGTACGTCTTCTACACCTTGACGAATAGCTTCAATCATTGAAACTTGATCGGGACGTGAGGTAAATAATAAGCAACGGCAATGTGGTTGCATTATTTTTAAGTTTGAAAAAATTTCTAAACCGGTTCCGTCATCTAAAACAAAATCACTTATCAGTATATCGATTTGCTTTTCTTTCGTAATTTCTAAAGCTTCTGCAGAGGTGGTTGCTGTATGGGTCTCGATATGAGCACCAATCAAGCTATTTTTCATTTTTTCGAGGCGTTCAGGAACATGATCGACGAGTAAAATAGTAGGTAACTGCAAAATATGATTAGAGCCTAATTCTAGTAAGCTCTCTAAAAGAGAAGTAATTTCTTTATTAGAAAAAAATGGATATATCACGGTTGCGTCAGGCGCAACATGATTTAGCTCACTAAACGCAGTTAGTTGCTCACCACTTTGTGCTTTTGGAGCAAGCAGCATAAAACGCTCTTGCGCTACTTGGCTAACAAGCGGTTTTATAGAATCAACAGGCACACCATGGGCAACAACAACTAAGTCGTAGTCGCCTATATTGGTATACATGTCTAGCATGCTGAAATGAATTAATTCGACTTCACATCCTATTAATTCTAAAAGCACTTTCACACGCATTGCGATGACACTGCTACTATCAACAATTAATATTTTTCGAATCATCAAGCTACACTTCAAATTAATAAACTTAATATGTTAATAGCGTAGACTATTTTTATTTAATTGGCATAAACCCTTCGTCTTATTTTGTAAAAAAATATTACAACATTATGAAAAATAATTTATTCCAGATGTTTTCCAAAAATAGTAAGGCTATACGCCTCATCATCCATTATGGCAACGCTTGGCAACTCACCCCATATTGCAAAATCAAAATGCTTAAACAATTTAACACTCGGTAAGTTATGACTAAAAATAAAGCCGAGTAATACTTTAATATTTAATTGCTTAGCTTGTGTTTGAGCAAATATCATTAGCTTTTTACCAAGCCCTTTACCTTGCGCTTTACTGGTAATGTAAATGCTCATTTCTACTGTGCCGTCATAAGCTGGGCGCCCATAAAACGATTTATAACTTACCCAAGCAAGTACTTGGTTATTTTCGCAGTAAACGTAAATAGGCCTTTTATCGTTGTGGCTATTAAACCAGTCACGCTTTTCGTCAACGCTCACTTCTTGCGTATCTGCAGTTACCATTCGCCCTGCAATAGTTTCGTTGTAAATGGCTACAATTTCATTAAGATCATTAATAGTTGCTAAACGGATTGTCATAGGTCATTAGAGGGTTGATCAATTTGTTCCATATTAGCGTATGATTATCCAATCAAACAATCGTAAAGTTTAGGTAATGTAATGCTTAAAATAATTATAATAGGTTTAACGGCTTTACTTATTAATGCCCCCCTTCAAGCTCAAACACCATCAACCATAAATAAAACCTCTACACAGGACTGCCAAGATTTTACCAATGTAGATATACGAAAGCTTCGCTCAAAAGAATCTATTAACTTGTGCCAATTTAAAAATAAACCTTTGTTAATAGTAAACACGGCAAGTAATTGTGGTTTTACATATCAATTTAAAGGCCTTGAAGCGCTATATCAACAATACAAAGAGCAAGGTTTAGTCGTATTAGGGTTCCCCTCTGATGACTTTTTTCAAGAAGAAGATAATGAAAAAGAAACAGCGAAAGTATGCTTTGTAAATTACGGTGTAACTTTTCCCATGTTTGCCACCAGCAAAGTTCGTGGTAGCGAAGCAAATCCAATTTTTAAATATTTGAATGAGCAAACTAGCTCTCCAAATTGGAACTTTTATAAATACTTAGTGTCTGCTGATCGTAAAACAGTTTTACGGTTTAACAGCAAAGTGGCACCTAATTCAGAGCAAATGATTACTGCAATTGAAACTGCGTTTTCTGATAAATAAGTTTATACTGGTACAATTAGTTGAAACTAACTAGAATGATATTTCAATTCGGTTAAAAAAACACCACACTATACTCGGGAGATTTTATGACAGTAGCAAGCGCACGACATATACTTGTAGACAGTGAAGCACAATGCTTAGACTTAAAAACAAAAATTGAGCAAGGCGAAGACTTTGCTGAACTAGCAAAAGCACATTCTAATTGTCCTTCAGGTCAGGATGGCGGTGCTCTTGGTGAGTTTGGCCCTGGTATGATGGTTCCAGAGTTTGATAAAGTTGTGTTTTCTGCGCCAATTAATCAAGTACAAGGCCCTGTGCAAACTCAATTTGGTTATCATTTACTTGAAGTTACTAGCCGTTCAGAATAAATTTAACTGTACTGTAAGTAACATTTGATAAAAGCCGCTTATGCGGCTTTTTTATGGAGTAATTATGCAATTAATTGGTTCTGTACCTTCACCTTACGTGCGCCGCATTAGAATTTGGGCACAACAAAACAACTGCAAACTAGAGCTTGTAAGTCTCGATATATTTTCTGAGCAAGATCGCCCTACTATGGCCAGTAAAAATCCAGCTCGAAAAATCCCAATACTGGTAGATGGCGACTTAACTCTTAGTGACTCTAATTCTATATTGCGTTATTTACTTGAAAAAACAGGTCAGCCAAAACTAACGTGGCCTCAAGAGCACTTACTTACGACTATAAATGCCTGTAACGATTCGTTAGTAGAAATGGTGTTATGTAAACGTTCTGGATTTGACACCAAAAGCGATAAATTATTTTTTAATCTGCAAAACGAACGTATTGAACAAACATTAAGCTTTTTAAATACCCATTTAAGCGATGAAGAATTTAAAAGCTGTGAATACCTCAACATCAGTTTATACTGCCTGCTTGATTGGATTTGCTTTCGCGAATTAGCTGACTTTAGTCAGCATTCAGCGCTTGTTGCTTTTCATAAGCAATATGACGAGCGCCAAGCAGCAATAGACACCAATCCTCGTCACTAATTTAAAAGGGTAAACACATGAGCGATATCGAAATTGAATCACAACTAGTTAACTTCGTAGAAAAAGTACGTGTTAGCGAAGTAATTTGGGCACTTGGTGCAGAAGATAATGGCTTTGTAGTGTGCGATTCTAACCAATTTGACGAAACTGACGTACTACTGCTTTGGGAAAGTGAAGCAGCAGCTAAAGCACAGTGTAAAGAAGAGTGGAAAGATTACAGCCCAGTAGAAATCAACCTTGATGAATTTTTAGATGCATGGGTTGAAGACTTAAATGAAGATAACGCACTTGTTGGTATCAATTGGAATGACGACCAAGTATGTGCAGAAATTGAACCTACAGGTTTAGCTCGCGCATTGAGTGAATAATACTTTATACGCTTTACTCTAAAAGCGGATAAAACCCGACTAGCATCTACTGCTAGTTGGGTATAAAATAAAACACATCATTATTTTCAAGGTATTACGTTGAAAACCCATCTTGGTCGCCGGCCCTTTTCAGCCATGGAACTGCACACTCTTTATAATGGATATATATACGGTGATTTTAAAGTTGCACGAGAGCAACCAAAACACTGGCATTTTTGGCTCCCTTTAATTGCATATTATAGTGGTGCTTATAGCGATGAGATTGGTTATTTAACGCTTGATGATCTGTCCCTTGAAAAAAACGTCTTATGCTTTAATTTTCATACCCACGGTAAAATAAAACCTCGCTTAGTTCCTGTACATCAAGCACTTATAAATGCTGGATTTAATGAATATATAACGTTCATCAAATCGCAAAACCAACACCGATTAATGTTCGACTTACCCGCTAAAACTGGCAGGTACAGTGAAAAAGTCCGCATTTGGTTTTCAGGCGAAGGTGAGCGAGCCGGTTATCTGCAAAAATGTGATATACCAAACGTAGATCAACTCGGTATGAAAACAGCAATAAGTAGTCTTCGTCTTAACTTTGAGCAACAAGTGCGTATATACGCCCTACAAGCTAACTCTAAAGACGCTTTTAATTACTTGATGGGTTTTAACGAGTATCCACACGATGTGTTTAGCGATACCCACTTATTAAATACCGTTGTCCAACAAATACGTATTATTAACTCACACCTGCATTGGCAGCGTTTTATAACGCGCGAAAGCCACTGACAAACTTTGTTACTATTTCCCCTTAAAGTCACCGTTATAATCAATTACTCTATTTAAAAAAACTGTTAGGATATCTAACCCCCTAATTATATGAGCATAAAAAAGCCTATTTAGGGTAGTTTCTAACAACAACAATCTAGGGATCACTATGTTTCTTAAAAGCCTCTTAACAGTGAGCGTTGCTTTGGCAATGGGTGCTGCAAACGCTAACGAATTCGTTATTGAAAAACTCGCAAAACCAAGTTCACAACAGGTGTCGTTAACACTCGACCCGAGCCAAGATGCATTCACAGGGATGACTGAGATTTCCCTAGAAGTACTAAAACCAACAAAATACATTGAGTTAAATGGCGTAGCTTACGCTGTTAAAATGGCGCAACTGCTTGGTGATGAAAACTGTGATTTAAACAATGAAATGCTTAAAACAGGTAAAGTAAAATTTAGCTGTGATGAGCAAATTCAACCAGGTAAATACACACTTAAAGTTGATTTTTCAGCGCCATATAACCGTCAAAGTGTTGGTTTATACAAAACATTAGACCAAGGCACTCCTTACTTATTTACTCAATTTGAAATGAGTGATGCACGCCGTGCATTTCCTGTTTTTGACGAGCCAAGTTACAAAATTCCATTTCAGTTAACGATTACTGCGCCTACATCACAAAAAGTATATTCAAATACGCCAGAGTTAAAAACAACAGTTAATGGCGATATGACCACACACTTTTTTGATAAAACACCGCCAATCCCTTCATACCTAGTAGCGATGGCTGTTGGCCCGTTTGAAGAATTAGAAATTAAAGGCATGCCAATTCCTGGTCGTGTAATTACCCCTCAAGGTAAAATTCACTTAGCCCAATACGCAAAAGAAAATATGCCAAAAGTACTGGGCGCACTTGAAGCGTATTTTGGTATCCCTTACGTTTACAAAAAATTAGACTCAGTAGCGGTACCAGAGTTTCCATTTGGCGCAATGGAAAACTCAGGCTTAGTGACCTACAGAGAAGATATTTTATTGGTTGATTTAGCTGCCGCAACACGCAGTAAAAAACAACGTAATGTATCAATTATTGCTCACGAACTTGCTCACCAATGGTACGGTAACTTAGTAACCATGAAATGGTGGAACGACTTATGGTTAAACGAAGCGTTTGCTAGCTGGATGGCTGCAAAAATTACTAAGCAGCTTAACCCTGAGTTTGAATCGCACTTAGACCTGCCACAAAACAACGTAATGGCACTTGATGCACGCCTAAGCACCAAGCCTATTCGTAAGCCAATTAAAACCGAAGCTGACATTATGGATGGTTTAGGTCTTGCTTACAGTAAAGGCAGCTCAGTACTTGCTATGGTTGAAAACTGGATTGGCGAAGATGCATTTCAAAAAGGTATTCAAAGCTACTTAAAAGAGTTTTCATATAAAAACGCAGAAGCGGCCGACTTATGGGAAGCACTTGGTAAAGCATCAAATAAAGACGTAGCGAGTGTTTTAAAATCGTTTATTGAACAGTCTTCTTTCCCACTAGTTAAAGTAACTCAACAAGACAGCAAAGTAACTATTTCACAAAGCCGCTTTGTAAATGCAGGCGTTGATGCGCCAGAGCAGTTATGGAATGTTCCGGTTGCAATTAAATATGGTGCTGGCGATAAAGTAAAAACAGCAAATGTATTACTTAATAAACAAAGCCAAACGCTAGACTTAGACTTTGAGCCAGAATGGATTTATCCTGACCAAGGTGCACTAGGCTACTACCGCTGGGTAATGGATGACGCACAATTTAGCGCACTTGTTAAAAAGGCGCCAAGCGTACTGAGTGACCGTGAACGCCTAGCGTTGTTATCGGCTACTGATGCACTACTTGACGCTGGTGTTATATCTGCTGCTAAGTTAATGCAAACACTTGAAGTGTTCGTAAGCGATAGCCACCCTCGCGTAGCAAATACCGCGCTAGGTTACTTAGTATCGCAACAACGTACTTTTAAAGACGATAGCAATAAAGACCTATGGCCTGAATTTATTCGTAATGCAGTAACGCCTGCAGCTAAAAAATATGGTTTAGAAGCTAAAGCGGGAGAAGACGGAGCTATTGCACAACTTCGTGCGGCCGTTGTATCACGCTTAGGTTTTGATGGTGAAGATCAAAACGTAATCAGTAAAGCGAAAGAACAAACACAAGTTTATTTAAATGCTCCACAAAAAGTAGACCCTTACTTAGCCGGTACGTACTTAACTCTTGCTGCTTTTCATGGTGACAAAGCGCTGCTTGATCAATTCATGACAACGTTTAAAACAACGAAAGATCCACAAGTACGCACTAACATGCTTGCTGCAATGGGCTTTTTTGGCAAACCTGAATTACAAAAAGCGGTATTAGCTTATAGCTTAACGGATGAAGTAACTGCATCTGACATGCGTACTATTTTGTCAGGTCAAAGTTATACAGATGAGCGCCAAGCGTTATTTATTGACTGGGTTTACAGTAACTACGATAAAGTAACAGCAAGCTTACCGCCTTTCTTTATTCCTAACTTACCGTACTTTACAACGGCGAGTTGTAATGCAGAAAGCTTAGCTAAAACAAAGACCTTTTTTAACGAAAAAGTAGCTGATGTAGCCGGTTACGCTCGTACATTAAGTAAGCTTGAAGAAAGCACAAACGATTGTATCGCGCTTAAAACACGTGAACTAGAATCGGTTAATAGCTTCTTAAAAAGTAAGTAACCCTTAGGTTTATTAAGCTATAAAAACACAAAAGCCGCTGAATATAAATTCAGCGGCTTTTTACGTTTATATTTACGTTTATATTTTTGCTTTATTAATTACCAATAATCATCGTTAGCTTAGCAATAAAGTCTTTTGCTGCTTGCTCAGAGTTTATTTTAAATGCCACACCGTAGTGAATAGGCTGAGCACTTTTAAAAATACGTGTAGGAAAGCGTGTCATCTCGCTGCTATGAAAGTAGCCTTGCGCACGAGTTACGCCATCAATATCACTAAAGTCATCGCTAAACACCTCAAATGCTGGGCGAATTACTATTTTACCCTTGCCGCTTTCGCTGTGGGTATAAAATGCTTCTTTAGAGTTTACTAACATGTACTCTGCAATATTTTTAATCTTAAAATTACTTCTACACTGTAATTTAATGAGCTGTTCTGCCAGCTCGTCTGCACTATAAGCCACGTGTAATCCCTATTAGTTAATTTGCGTATTAGATTAACGCATACACACAATAAAATCTGAATTTATTTGTCTGCTTTACTGCGTTATATCACATACAAAAGCGAGTTTTTCATTGTTGTAACTCATTCTTGTTATATTTGTTTCGCAGTAGGTGCTTAAATTAAGCCATTGCGATACTTCATCACTTCCATCAAGTTTACGCTGATAAACGCGGTTTTTAATAGCATAAGCGATAGTTGCATCATCTTTCAAAATAAAATCTTGAACTTGAGCAGGTAACCTTAGAAGGTCTTCAACCTGTTTATCTTGTGGATTAAAACTCGCTAAAATATGTTGCTCGTTTTTAGTGTAACTAAATAAAAATGCAGCCGTAGAGTTGTTATAAATAAGCGTTCGGCCAATATTGCTGGCAGCTATTTTCCCCTTCGCCTGTGCAACAGAAGTATATTGAAGAGTATGAGGCTTTCCTAAAATAAACATCACTAAATCATTTTGAACGCCCCAAGCATGGTACCCAACAGGTTCAATCCAATCAAAAATACGACTTGGCGCATCTTCGCTTTTGAGTGGGTATTGCCACAGTTTTTGCTTACCATCTACCTCTACAACAATCGCTGATACTGCATCACCACTTGGCATAACCGTTGGTGAATATTCGCTTACGGGAGAGTTACTGATATTAATAACTTTTTTTGATGTTAAATCATAATAAGCAATATCGGTTTGGCTTTACTCATCTGCAATCACCTCATGAGTAAAGTATAAACCTGTACTTGTTAAGTGCGGTTGGTTGTTATAACTGTTTTTATCACTCACTATACTAACTTGTACCCCGAAAGGTGTATTTAAATCAGCAAGTAATACTTGACTTTTTGGCATGCTAGCCTGCGCCATAATTGGGCTAAGCGCTGCTATAGAAAATATCCCAAGTAATGGTTTAATAAGTTTCATGCTTTCTCTCGTTTTAATTTTAAGCACCTCATGATAACGTTATTTGCTGATGACGTCACTTGAGCTAAGTCAGTCAACTCTTAAGATACCCAAACGGCTTAAAATAATGTTAAGTTTAGTCTGGTTATAAAACCTGGTCCTAAAAAAGAGAATTAACATGTCAGCTAAAAATCCTATTATTGCGATTACGGGTTCATCTGGTGCGGGTACAACCACCACAACCAATGCAATTAAACATATTTTCCGTAGCCTTAATATTCAAGCGGCTTTTGTCGAAGGAGATAGCTTTCATCGTTACACTCGCCCTGAAATGGATAAAAAAGTACGAGAAGCACAACAAGAAGGTAAACATATTAGTTACTTTGGCCGAGAGGCCAATGACTTTGGCGCTTTAAAAACACTGTTCGAAAACTATAGCGAAACAGGCCAAGGTAAGTTACGCCGATACTTACACACCTTTGATGAAGCCGTTCCGTACAATCAATTACCGGGTACATTTACTCCTTGGCAAGACCTTGATAGTAATACTGATATTTTGTTTTATGAAGGGTTACACGGTGGTGTAGTTGATCAAGATGTAGACGTAGCAAAGCATGTCGATTTATTAATAGGCATGGTTCCAATTATTAACCTTGAGTGGATTCAAAAATTAATACGCGACACATCCGAACGAGGCCATTCTCGCGAAGCGGTTATGGGCTCTATTGTGCGCAGTATGGATGACTATATAAATCATATTACCCCGCAGTTTTCTCGTACCCATATTAATTTTCAGCGGGTGCCTACTGTTGATACATCAAACCCATTTAGCGCCAAAGATATTCCATCTCTTGATGAAAGCTTTGTAGTTATTCGCTTTAGGGGTATTGATGATGTTGATTTTCCTTATTATTTACGCATGATCGAAGGCAGTTTTATGTCTCGTATTAATACGCTTGTAGTACCAGGCGGCAAAATGGGCTTGGCTATGGAGCTTGTGCTTACCCCATTAATTAAAGATATTATTTTGAAAAAGCGTGCACTGGAAAACCTAGCACCACTCGATTTACCTATTTGATTACCGACTCTTTTTTGTTAAAGCTAACTCACGTACACTGCTGATTTTGCTCAAGGTGAGATCAGCATGTCACAACAATTAAAAATTATTGTCGGTTCTAAAAATCCTGTAAAAATAAATGCCGCTAAACATATTTTTACTATGTATTTTCCAGAATGTATCATTGACTGTGAAGGTGTGAATGCTCCCTCAGGCGTGCCCGATCAGCCTATTGGCGAAGACGAAACACGTATTGGCGCGCAAAACCGTGTTAATTATTGCAAAAAGCACCACCAAGCTCATTATTACGTTGCAATGGAAGGCGGTGCTGAGCAATTTAGCTATGGTGCAGCAACCTTTGCTTACGTTGTTATTGATAATGCCTTAAATCAAGTTGTAGGGCGTAGCAGCAACCTTCCTCTACCCCAAGTACTTTATAATGCATTACTTAAAGGTGAAGAACTTGGCGATGTAATGGACAAAGCATTTAATACCACCAACGTTAAACAAAAAGGTGGCGCTATTGGTCTACTTACCAACAATCATGCCACGCGCGAAAGTACCTATACACAAGCACTCACTTTAGCTATGGCGCCTTTTTTACACCCTGAGCTATACAGCCAAACAAATTAATTTAGGAAGTTTAATGAAGTACAACTATGTATTGTTTGATGCAGACGAAACCTTATTTAGGTTTGATATTTTAGCGGGCATGACTCGCATGTTTAAAGCTTACAACGTAGATTTTAGCCAAGACGATTATATTCATTATCAAAAAACCAATAAGCAGCTGTGGGTTGATTATCAAAATGGCACTATTAGCGCAGATTACTTACAAGTGACACGCTTTAATGAGTGGGCTTCAAAACTTAATGTGCCAGCAAAAGAGCTAAACGATGCTTTTTTAGATTCTATGGCGCAAATTTGCGAGCCATTACCTGGTGCTATTGAGCTTTTAAATAAACTTAAGCCAAATGCTAGATTAGGTATTATTACTAACGGATTTGCCCGCTTACAAACCGTACGCCTTGAGCATACTGGCTTAAAAGATATGTTTGAATGGTTAGTTATATCTGAACTTGTAGGTATAGCAAAACCGAATAAAGCGATTTTCGAGCACACATTTGAGCTAATGGGTAACCCAGATAAAAGCGAGATACTTATGGTAGGTGATACTGCTGCAAGTGACATACTTGGCGGCAACAATGCAGGTATTGATACTTGCTGGTTACAACACCCTGGTGAGCAATTAGCCGACGGAATAAAGCCAACCTATACCGTAGCTAGTTTAAATCAGTTACAAGCTCTTTTAGAGTTATAATAAAGTATAGAGCTATTAAATTTCACACAAAAAAATGACGCTAATTAGCGTCATTTTTTATAACTGTTTTTCGAGCTGCTCTTTTACTGCTTTTAGGCTGGAGCTAACTCAAGACCGGGTGCAGGCATCGTCACAGGCGTTTCAAATGTTGCCCACTCCCATGCTGACTCTGTAGCCATAATTTTACGAAGTAATTTATTATTTAAATCATGACCCGATTTAAATGCAGTTACTTTACCTAAAAGATTATGGCCTGTCATAAACATGTCACCAACACAGTCTAATATCTTGTGCTTAACAAACTCGTCGCTATAACGTAAACCGTTAGGATTTAAAACTTTGAACTCATCAAGTACCACAGCACTATCCATGCTACCACCTAGCGCTAGGTTGTTTGCATGCATGTATTCAATATCTTTCATAAATCCAAAAGTACGCGCACGGCTAATTTCTTCAATAAAGCTTTGCGTTGTTATATCCAACCCAATACGTTGGCGACTTTCATTGATAGCTGGGTGGTTAAATGCAATCTCAAAGTCGATATGAAAACCATCATATGGTTCAACTTCAGCCCACTTATCACCTTCTTCAATGCGTACTTTTTCTTTAATACGGATAAAGCGTTTAGCAACGTTTTGCTCTTCAATTCCGCCTTTTTGTAACAGATATATGAATGGTAATGCACTACCATCCATAATCGGCACTTCTGAGCTATCTAATTCTACAATTAGATTATCAATTCCCATTGCAGCAACGGCTGCAATAAGATGCTCAGTAGTCGATAAGCGAACACCATCTTTGTTAATTAAACAGGTACACAACTGCGTATCACCAACGGCTTCAGGTGTTGTTTCAAAATCAACAACCGGATCAAGGTCGACACGACGAAATACAATCCCAGTATTTGCGCTCGCAGGTCGGAGAGTTATTGTGACCTTCTCACCTTTATGAAGTCCAATTCCTATGGCTTTGACTACTTCTGCAATCGTACGCTGTTTAATCATAGGTATGCTCACTTTTAAATCAGTTATAGTTATATGGCGGATTTTAACATAAATCCTTTTGCCTTTCAATATTTGTACATATTTCAAACAAAAGTATTATTAAATGTTAATCAGCCTGCTTACGTAAAAAAGCGGGGATATCAAAATAATCACCACCTTCTGATTTATCCGCTTTTTTACTATTTTGTGCTGAAGAGCTTGATGCACTGCTTGAACTAGTTGTAGGCGCTTTTTCTTTGCTTTGCGTTTGCGCTTTAGCAGTGTTTTCTTCAGTGTTTGTATCTTGGCTTGCAAAGCTTGGTACGTACATACTGCTCGTTTGGTTTGATGTGCTTGCAACATCAGAACCTGATGCTTTTTTAAAGCCGTTATCAACAATACCAAACTGTGGACGACGATCGCCGCCTAAGCCAGTTGCAACAACCGTTACACGTAGCTCATCAGTCATTTCTGGGTCGATTACCGCACCAACAACAACCGTTGCGTTTTCTGACGCAAGTGCTTTAACGTGATTACCAACAATTTCAAATTCTTCAATCGCAATGTCCATACCTGCGGTGATATTAACTAAGATACCTTTAGCACCTGTTAAATCAACGTCTTCTAGTAGTGGGCTTGAGATAGCCGCTTCTGCTGCTTCTTGTGCACGATCAGGGCCTGACGCAGACGCCGTTCCCATCATTGCAGTACCCATTGCAGACATTACAGTTCTAACATCGGCGAAATCCACGTTAATTAAACCAGAACGTGTAATTAGCTCTGCTATACCTTGTACCGCACCAAATAATACGTCATTAGCTTTAGCGAAGGCATCTAGAAGTGTAGTCCCTTTTCCTAAAACTTTAAGCAATTTATTGTTCGGAATTGTAATAAGTGAATCTACAATTTCTGACAATTCGTTAATACCTTGTTCAGCGGCTGCTGCACGTTTTTTACCTTCAAAATCAAAAGGACGTGTTACAACTGCAACGGTTAAAATACCGAGTTCTTTAGCAATTTTAGCAACTACCGGTGCTGCACCAGTACCTGTACCACCGCCCATACCGGCTGCAATAAATACCATATCGGCGCCTTCAAGGCTGGCACGAATTGTATCTGCATCTTCTTCAGCCGACTTACGGCCTACTTCAGGGTTTGCGCCCGCACCCAACCCAGAGGTTATTTGCGTGCCTAGCTGAACTGTAATATCGGCAGCAGAGTTACGTAATGCTTGCGCATCCGTATTAGCGGCTATAAAACGCACGCCTTCTATTTGTTGTTTAACCATGTGCTCAACAGCGTTACCGCCACCACCGCCCACGCCGATTACTTTTATTACAGCTTCTTCGCTGTGTTGTTCCATTATATCAAACATGTTTACTCTCCGACTTGAGTCTTAAAACTCGCCTTGGAACCATTTAGTAATGCGGTTCCACCAATTATTGTTATCCTCTGCTTTCGACTTTTGTGCATTCATCGATTGCATGGTACGCCCGTATTGTAACAAACCAACAGCGGTTGCGTACGAAGGATCATCTACATAGTCTGTCAAACCAACCATCCCGATTGGCTTGCCTATTCTTACTGGCATTTGGAAGATGTCTTCTGCCACTTCCATCGCGCCAGTCATTTTAGCAGTTCCGCCTGTAATAACGAGACCTGCCGCAATTTGGTCTTCTAAGCCTGAACGACGAATTTCTTCCATCGCAAGCTCAAATAATTCTCTAAAACGAGGCTCTACCACCTCAGATAATGTATGGCGCGACATTAACCTTGCTGGTCGTCCGCCTACACTTGGTACTTCAATTGTGTCTTCGCTACTTGCCATTTGGCTACTAGCACATGCGTATTGTACTTTGAGTGACTCGGCATGTGATATAGGTGTGCGAAATATTTTTGCAATATCACCAGTAACTTGGTTACCCGCCACTGGAATAACCGCAGAGTGACGAAGTGCGCCATTAATATAAATGGTGATATCCATAGTGCCGCCACCAATATCGAGTACTGCAACACCTAGCTCTTTTTCGTCATCTGTTAGTACAGAATAACATGACGCTAATGCAGTAAAGATAAGTTGATCGACTTCAAGACCACAGCGCTCTACGCATTTCTCGATATTTTTTGCCATATCGTTTGAGCACGTAATAATGTGTGCACGCGCTTCCATACGAACACCACTCATACCAAGTGGGTTTTTAATGCCCTCTTGCATGTCGATACTGTATTCTTGCGGCAATGCATGCAGCATTTTACGTTCTGCCGAAATAGGCACAGAACGCGCAATATGAATTACATTTTCAATGTCTTCGTCAGTGACTTCAGTGTTATTAATTGCCACCACGCCACTTTCATTTTGACACTGTATATGTTTACCAGAAATACCCAAATACACAGAGCTAATACGACAATCAGCCATTAACTCGGCTTCGTCTATTGCTCGGCGAATAGACTCAGACACTAAGTTTAAATCGTTAACGCCGCCTTTATCCATACCATGAGATACTTGGCTGCCCACACCAACAATGCTGAGCTTGTTATCTGCGGTGATTTCACCTACCGTGGCAACCACTTTCGAGGTGCCAACGTCTAACCCTATTACTAGGTTTCTTTCTGCTGACTTAGTCATGCCTTACTCTTATTTTGTAATTGTTCTTCTTGCACTGGCTTAAAGCTGACTGCAAGGCCGGTATCATACCGTAAATCTATTGTATCTACTTGTGCATCTGCACGTTGTTCCATTCGTGGATAAACGTCTATAAAACGTTGTACACGCTTGGCTTTATCTTTACGTCCTAAATTTAAACGTATTCCGTTATCTAACCATAGTTGCCACGAAAAGCGCTCCGACAATGCCAAACTTGTTAACGTTAAGCCGTTAACTTTTAGCATTTCATCAAATTGCTTAAAAGCAATCCACGCTTCTTCTTCGCTGCCTTCTGGGCCGTATAACTGCGGTAAGTCATCATCTAACTTATCGCTGCTGGCTTGAAATGCCTGACCACTTTGGTTGAGCAATAAGTCGCTATTCCAATGTGCTACTACTTCATGTTCAACAACATATACTTGTATAGTATCAGGCCATTGTTTACGCACCGAAGCGGTAGCAACCCAGGGTAAGTCTTGAACTAGCTGCTGCACATGCTTAACATCAAGTTCAAAAAAACTACTTAAATCGGCTTTTTTAATCGCTTTTATAATTGCCGTTTCATCTGTGTATTTAGGCTGCCCTTGCACTGTAAGGTGCTTAATTTGAGCATCTTTGTTTTCAACTAACCAATCCGATACACCTGTTGTAATTTGCACTAAGCCAATTACAACTATCAGAAAAAAGCTCACACCAAAAATCAGAGACCAATTAAGTTTCAGTTTGATTTCCTGAGCTTTTTCTAAAAGGGGATGCATATTAAAGCGTTTGCTCTAAAATGCGAACAACTAATTGTTCAAAAGTTGCCCCATTCGCTTTTGCCGCCATCGGCACTAACGACTTTTCAGTCATGCCTGGCACTGTATTTACTTCAAGCAGATAAAAGTTACCTTGCTCGTCTTGCATCGCATCAACACGGCCCCAACCACTTGCGCCCACTAAATCAAATGCATCTAGCGATATAGCTTGTAAGTACTTAGTATCTTGCTCTGATAAATCTGCAGGGCAATGATACTGCGTTGTATTTGATTGATACTTAGCTTGGTAATCGTAAAAACCATTTGGTGTCGTCATTTCAATGACTGGTTGTACTTCATCGCCAAGCACTGTAACTGTGAATTCACGTCCCGTGATCCACTGCTCTACAAGCACTTGATTATCAAACTTAAATGCATTAGCTAGTGCGTCTTCAAGTTCTTGTGCTGTACTTGCTTGCGCCATACCTATGCTTGAGCCTTCGTGCGATGGCTTAACCATTACCTTTTTAAACTCACCCATAATAGCTGCAGCATCAAAGCCTTTTTTAGCGTCAACTACGGCATAAGGTGCAGTGCTTAAACCCGCTGATTTAAATAAGTGCTTACAACGTACTTTATCCATAGCAAGTGCTGAACCCAGTACATTACTGCCCGTGTAAGGCAGGTTCATAAATTCAAGCGCACCTTGTACAGTTCCGTCTTCGCCACCACGACCATGCAAAGCAATAAAAACGCGCTCTACATTTAATTCTTTTAACTCCCACAAAGAACGACTTTGTGGGTCAAATGCAATTGCATCAATGCCACTATTTTGCAGCGCATTTAAAACAGCCTGACCCGATCGTAAAGACACTTCACGTTCTGCTGAGTTACCACCTAGCAGTACCGCTACTTTACCAAATTGTGTGTTTACCTGAGTCATACTTCACCTTGCTTAAGTTTTTCTATCGACATACCCGTCGCAGCTAATGTTTTAACTAACTGACCTATATTACCAGCGCCTTGGGTTAATACTAAATCATTATTTTGTAAATTTGCGGCCAAAACGCCTGCAAGCTCTGCATTTGTTGCTACATGCAGCGGCTCTTTGCCACGTTGACGAAGGCTACGGCATAAGCTTTTGCTGTCTGCGCCGACAATAGGATCTTCACCAGCGCTATACACATCAAGCAGTAGCAACTGATCTACATCAGCAAGTACTTTTACAAAATCTTCGTATAAGTCGCGTGTACGGGAAAATCTATGAGGTTGATATACCATTACTAAACGCTTATCAGGCCAACCTTCACGTACTGCTGCAATTGTTGCTGCAACTTCTGAAGGATGATGCCCGTAATCATCAACTAACATCACATTGCCACGCTCGTTTTCAAATTCACCATAGTGTTGAAAACGACGACCAATACCTTCAAACTTCTGCAGCGCTTCTAAAATTGCATGATTCGCAATGTTTTGATCTTTTGCCACAGCAATCGCAGCGGTTGCATTAAGTGCGTTGTGTCTACCTGGCATATTCAACGTGGCAGTTAAACACTCACCTTGCTTGTTAGTTACTGTAAATGTGCACGTATTAGCTGATTGGCTAAAGTCGCTCATGCGATAATCAGCATCCTTCGATTCGCCATACGTAATAACTGGGCGACCAAAGCGCGGGATAAGTTCAGCAGCAACTTCAGAATCAATACATACAACAGCTAAACCATAAAACGGCAAGTTATGAATAAAATCTACATACGTGTCTTTCATTTTTTCAAGACTGCCGCCATAAGTATCCATGTGATCTTCTTCAATATTTGTGATCACCGAGACCATTGGCTGTAAGTGTAAAAACGACGCGTCGCTTTCATCAGCTTCTGCAATTAAAAAATCACTTTTACCTACTTTTGCGTTACTACCTGCGCTATTTAGCAAGCCACCTATAATAAAGGTTGGATCAAGCCCTGCTTGTCCATAAATACTCGCAATTAAGCTTGTTGTCGTTGTTTTACCATGCGTACCCGCAATTGCTATACCGTGGCGAAAACGCATTAATTCAGCCAACATTTCTGCGCGGCGAACAACAGGAACTCTTGCGGCTTTAGCTGCAATAATTTCAGGGTTTGTTTCATCAATCGCACTTGAAACAACGACTACATTGGCATCTTTCACGTTATTTTCATGATGGCCTATAAATACTTCTGCACCGGCTTTAATTAAACGATCTGTCATAGCGCTGTGGGCAATGTCAGAACCTGTAATACGGTAGCCTTCAAAAGCGAGTACTTCAGCAATCCCGCCCATACCTGCTCCACCAATACCAATAAAGTGGATGGTTTCTATTCGGCGCATTGCGGGGCGTGTGTGTTTTTCTTGTACTGACGTTTCTTTCACTTATTTTCTCTTATTTGTTACTTGCTCACAGTGCGTTGCTACGCTTGCTGTGGCATCTAAAATGGCTTGTTTTTTTGCATTTGTAGCCATTTCAGTAATTAATGAAGGTTGGGCTAAATACGGGCTTAATAGTTCAACAATTGATTGTTTATTAAACTGCCCTTGTGGCATTAATAATGCGCCATTAGCCATCACTAAATATTGTGCGTTCGCTGTTTGATGGTCATCCACAGCATGTGGAAACGGAACAAAAACGGCCATTTTACCTGCCGCTGCAATTTCGCTAACAGTTAACGCACCAGCACGGCAAACAACAATGTCAGCCCAGCTATACGCTGCGTCCATATCATCAATAAATTCAGCTATTTTTGTATTACTGCCTGTAAAAGCATGCATTTTATAAGCGGCTTCTACGGTAGTTAAATGACCCTTACCTGTTTGATGCCATATACTTATTGGAGCTGTATTATTTAGTACTTTAAATGCTTCTGGTAATGTTTGATTAAGCACTTGCGCACCAAGCGAGCCGCCCACTACTAAAATATTAATAGGGCTTGATACATCGCGTTTGGCTATATTCATAACGCTTTGGCGAACTGGGTTACCTACTAGCTCGGCTTGACCCTGTGCAAAAGCACTTGGAAATGCAGCTAATACTCGTGTAGCCACCTTAGCTAGCAGTTTATTGCTCATACCCGCTACAGCGTTTTGCTCGTGAATAACCAGCGGGATACCTAAACTTTTTGCGGCAATTCCCGTTGGCCCCGTAACATAACCGCCCATTGCAAGTACTACATCAGGACGCTGTTCTTTCAATACCTTACGCGCCTGCAATACTGCATTAATTACCATGAATGGGGCTTTAATAAGACGCTTTAATCCGTTACCACGAACACCTTTAACGTTAATAAAATCAATATCTATATTGTGCTTAGGTACAACGCTCGCTTCCATTCGATCTGGTGTGCCGATCCAGCTAACTTGCCAGCCCTGCTGTTTTAAATAATCGGCCACTGCAATACCGGGAAAAATGTGTCCGCCAGTTCCACCAGCCACTACTACTAATTTTTTACTCATCGCTTACCTCCGCGTGAGGTGGCTTGTTTGGTTGCCATTTTGGTTTCAAAATCTACGCGTAATAAAATACCCGTGGCAATCGTCATAATTAATAAGCTTGAGCCACCATAAGAAATAAACGGCAGGGTTAAACCCTTCGTCGGTAAAATACCCGCGCTCGCACCTACATTCACCATGGTTTGAAATGCAAACCAAATACCAATGGCAAACGAAAAATAACCTTCGTACTCTTTGCCACATTTAAGTGCCTGCTGGCCTATTAATAACGCTCTAAATACTAGGGTCGCAAGTACAGCTAAAATACTTGCAACGCCTATTAAGCCAAGTTCTTCACCTATAACGGCAAAAATAAAATCGTTATGTGCTTCAGGTAAATATTGTAGCTTTTGTACACTGTTACCTAAGCCTTGGCCAAACCAACCCCCCTGGCTATATGCCATTAGCGATTGCACCAACTGATAACCCTTTCCAAAAGGATCATCCCAAGGGTCTAAAAAGCCAACAACACGTGCCATACGATAGGGTTCAACAATAATAAGTAATACAACCAGACCAACGCCCGTTAAAATAAGTACAAAAAACTGCCATAACTTAGCACCAGCTAAAAACAATAAACCAACCGTTGTTACAAACATAACAACCACTGTGCCTAAATCTGGCTGCAGCAGAATAAGCAGTGCATACACTGCAAATACAGCAATTGGCTTTGCAAAGCCTTTAATATTTTCTTGTACTTCTTCACGTTTTCTTACCAAATAACCCGCAATATAACTAAAAAAGTACAACTTAGCGGCCTCAGCCACCTGAAAACCAACAGGTCCAATAGGTATCCATCGTTTAGCGCCGTTTACTTCGCGCCCAATAATCAATACCGCTATTAATAGCACCATGCCTAGTATTAATAGATAAGGGTTTGATCGTTTCCACCACTCCATTGGCACACAAACGCTTATCCAAAAAAGCACAAACGCCATTGCCAAAAACATGCTGTGGCGAATGGTAATATGGTACGGGTCATCAAATAACCGCTCTGCGGTAGGCATTGATGCGCTGGTCACCATGATAAAACCAACACCAATTAGCATTATTACGCAGTACAATAGCGGTACATCGTATAACTGCGCCGAAGGCTTAGGTGTTAATGCGTCTCTTATATCGGCAAAAGCAATCATAACGCCCCTGCCATTACACACTGAACAAAGTCATCACCGCGTTGCATATAGTTGTTATACATATCAATACTGGCACATGCGGGTGCTAATAAAACAATATTGCCTGTACTACTAAGTACTTTGGCCAAAGTAACGGCTTCTTCCATATTGTTAGTTAAATAACTCTTATTGGTAATCGCAGCTAAGTCACTTGCATCTTTACCAAAACAAATTAATGCTTTTACATGCTGTTCTATGTAAGGTTTAAGCGCATTTAAATCAGCGCCTTTGGCATCGCCACCAGCAATAACAATCAGATTTTCACCGTCACTAGCTAAACTATCTATTGCAGCAATGGTCGCTCCAACATTAGTTGCCTTTGAATCGTTAAAATACTTTACACCGTTAAGCTCAGCTACAAATTGGCAGCGATGAGCCAACCCATTAAATTGACCTAACGCATTTTTATATTGCTCTTTGCTTACTTCAAACGGACTTAAGAGCGCCATTACTGCAAGCGTATTTAAATAATTGTGCTTACCCACTACCGCAAGTGTATCAACAGGTAAAAAGGCATCGCCTTTAACCATAAAGTGAGTTTCGCCATTGTGCTGCGCTAAATGGTAATCACCTTGTTGAGCACCAAAGCTAATTAAAGGGGTTGTACCGCGCTCAACTGGATGTGTTTGACTATCGTCTGCATTGACAACAATAAGCTCTGCAAAATTATAAATACTTAGCTTTGAGTCTATATAAGCTTGGTAACTGTCGTAGCGGTCAAGATGATCTTCAGACACATTTAATACCGTTGCACTTACTGGTTTTAAACTCGTTGTGGTATCTAACTGAAAACTCGATAACTCAAGCACATACACATCAAAATCATCATTGAGTAAATCAAGTACCGCTGTGCCAATATTCCCACCCAAAGCAACTTTATAGCCGGCTTCTTTTAACACTTCATAAGCGAGCGTAACCACGGTTGATTTACCGTTAGAGCCCGTTACTGCAACAACAGGTTTTGAATTAATACGTGCAAATAACTCAACGTCGCCAATCACTTCAACACCTGCGTTAATTGCATTTGCAACAGCTGGTATTTTTAAGCTAAGCCCAGGGCTTATAATAATCATATCGCTTGAACAAAGCTCTGCGTCATCCAAATTACCGCAGTGGGTATCTAGAGTTGGCGCGTGCTCTTTTAACCAATCAATCCCCGGCGGGGTTACTCGGCTATCAACGACCTTTGGTGTTAGGCCATGAGATAATAGAAAACGCACAATGCCCAGACCGGTTACACCGAGTCCGAGCACTGTTATTTGTTTGTTTTTTATCTCGTTTAAATACTGCATTTATCGAATCTTTAAAGTAGCTAAGCCAGCAAGCACTAGCACAACAGAAATAATCCAAAAGCGCACAATAACGCGAGGTTCTGGCCAACCTTTTAATTCATAATGATGATGAATTGGCGCCATTCTAAAAATGCGTTGTCCGCGTAATTTATACGACCCCACTTGTAATATCACCGATAGTGCTTCCATTACAAATACACCGCCCATAATAATAAGCAGTAACTCTTGGCGTACTAAAACAGCAATAATACCTAATGCGCCACCAAGTGCTAATGAGCCAACATCGCCCATAAATACTTGTGCTGGGTAAGTGTTAAACCATAAAAAGCCAAGCCCTGCGCCCACAATGGCAGTACATACAACCACAAGCTCACTCGCCAGCGGTAAATGTGGAATATGTAAGTAAGCCGAAAAGTTAATATTACCTGTTAAGTAAGCAATAATTGCCAATGCCGAAGCCACTAAAATAATTGGCACAATCGCCAAGCCATCTAAACCATCGGTCAGGTTTACCGCGTTTGATGTACCTACTATGGCAAAATACGTAAGCACGATATAAAACAAACCTAATTGCGGTAACACGTCTTTAAAAAATGGAACAACAAGTGATGTTTCAGATGCTTGTGCACTGGTAAAATACAAAGCAGTAGCTACAACTAATGCAATGACCGACTGCCAAAAGTACTTCCACTTAGCAATTAAGCCTTTTGGATCTTTACGAATAACTTTACGGTAATCATCAACAAAGCCAACAATACCTAAAGAGCCAATTACAAACAGTGTTGCCCATACGTATTTATTTGATAAATCGGCCCAAAGTAGCGTGCTGGTAAAAATGGCCGCTAAAATAAGTAAGCCACCCATAGTCGGCGTACCCGACTTAGATAAATGCGATTGCGGACCATCGTCGCGAACTGTTTGGCCTATTTGCATACGTTGCAAACCACGAATTAACTTAGGTCCTAAATAAAGAGACATAATTAGCGCAGTTAAAATACCTAAAATGGCACGTAGCGTTAAATACGAAAAAACATGAAAACCACTAAAATACTGTGTTAAATACTCTGCCAGCCAAACTAACATTATGATACTCCATTGATGGCTTGTTGCTGGCCATTAACTAAATCGGTTACTAATAATTCCATGCGAGAACTGCGCGATCCTTTCACTACTATTGTTGTTTTAGTATTCACTTTATTAATACTTTCTTGAATTTTTTGCTGCATCTGTTCGCGGCTCGAAAAGTGGCGATTAGGTAGTTCAAACACATCACTTGCGTATTTACTTAATACACCTAATGTAAATAACTCATCAATACCTTGCTCAAGTGCATACTCGCCAACTTCTTGATGGTACTTACGTGCATCTTCACCTAGCTCACCCATATCTCCGAGTGCTAAAATGCGGTGACCTTGCATATCACTTAACAAGTCAATCGCAGCCTTTACAGACTTAACATTGGCATTATAGGTATCATCAACCACGGTGAGTAAATCAGACACTTCAATTAAATTAACGCGCCCTTTTACATCAGCCATTGTGGCAAGTGCATTGGCTATTTCTTCAAGGGTTACGTTAAATTCACTGGTCAGCGCCGCAGCGATAAGTGCATTGCTAATATTGTGCTTACCCGGAAGTGCCAAAGTAACAGGTACTTGCTTGTTTTTAGTGCAAAGCGTAAAGCTTGCACGCGCATTGGCATCAAGCGTGATGTTCTCTGCCCAAATATCTAGTTTTTCAGTTGTAGAAAAACGTTTAACATTACGCCCTTCAAGTTTATCTAACCAATATTGGCTAAATTCACTATCACAGTTAACAATCGCAACGCCGTTATCTTTAAGGCCATCAAAAATCTCACCTTTAGCTTTTGCGACGCCCATTAAACTACCAAAACCTTCTAAGTGGGCTGCTGCAACATTACATACAACGGCTACATCTGGTTTTGTCATTGCAGTAGTGTAAGCAATTTCACCTAAGTGATTTGCACCTAGTTCAATAACCGCAAAACGATGTTGAGGCTCTAAGCGCAATAACGTAAGTGGGACGCCAATATCGTTATTAAAATTACCTTTAGTAGCTAATACATCACCGTGAACCGACAAAATTGCCGCACACATTTCTTTTACGGTGGTTTTGCCTACACTACCTGTAATTGCAATTGTTTTAGGCGCCACTTGGGCCATAACAGCGGTGCCAATTGCACCTAGTGCAATACGTGTATCGCTTACTATAAATTGTGGAATATCTACATCAACTTTGTGCTGAACAATAACGCCAATAGCGCCTTTTTGTTTAGCCTCAGCTATAAATTTATGCCCATCAAAATTTGGCCCTTTCAGTGCTAAAAACACTTCGCCATCGCACACTGTACGAGTATCAGTATTTATATTAAGCACGTGTTGATTATCACCTTGATAATCGGTTGTTAGCACATTAGCTAACCAATCAAAATCCATTGGGATCATTGTGTTATCCCTCTTACTGCTTTTTTTAGTTGTTCTTGTACATACCGGCGATCGCAAAAGTCGATTCGCTTATCGCCTATAATTTGATAATCTTCGTGGCCTTTACCTGCAATCAAAATAACCTCATCAGCTGTAGCGTTTTCTATAGCAAAACGAATTGCAGTTGCTCTATCAGCCTCTAAATGTGCATTTTGAGGATGGGTTAAACCGCCAGCTACATCTGCAATAATGTCATCAGGGTTTTCTGAGCGAGGGTTATCACTGGTAATAATAACTTTATTAGCGTTTTGCTCTGCAGCTTGCGCCATCAATGCACGCTTACCTTTATCTCTGTCGCCACCGCAACCAAATACACAACTTACACCACCTGGCACATGCAGCTGTAATGCTTGTAATGCAAGTGCAAGTGCATCGGGTGTATGTGCGTAATCAACAACACACGTCGGCATGCCTGCTTGGCTAAATGCTTGCATTCGCCCAGCTACTGGCTGTAACTGCGCACAACCTGAAACTAATTGCTCAAGCGGATAACCAAGCCCTAGTAATGTAGCGATCGCGGCCGTTAAGTTATATAAATTAAATTCGCCAAACAGAGGCGATTTAATCGACATATCACCCCAACTAGTCGATAACTGCGCCGAAATACCTTCACTTGAATATTCAACATCAGAAAAATAAACGTACTGAGCATTCTTAGGGGCTAAGTTTTTGCGGCCATAACAGATTAGGTTATTAAAATCATACTTTTCAAGCCATTGCTCAGCTTGAGAATCATCTTGATTAAGCACTACAACTTGCGGCTCAAAATCACGGAAAAGCATTAGTTTCGCATCACCGTAACTTGCCATATCAACATGGTAATCTAAGTGATCGCGCGAAAGATTAGTAAACACAGCCGCTTTAAACGCGCATTTAGCAACACGCTGCTGCACTAATCCATGAGATGACACTTCCATGGCTACCAGCTTTTTATGCTGCGAATTTAAATCGCTCAAAATATGCTGCAAATCAACCGTTGAAGGTGTGGTATTAATCAGTGGAATTAAGTTATCAGGATGACCATAACCCAAAGTGCCAATAATAGCCGAATCAGTACTGCAAAATTGCGCTAAGTGGGCAATCATTGCTGTGGTTGTCGATTTACCGTTTGTACCTGTCACACCAATTAAATCAAGAGCCTGACTTGGCTGGCTATAAAAGCGACTTGCTAATTCTGGAAGCTTTTTATCAAGCTCCGAAACTAAATATAGTGGCTCAAAACTTGTTTCAAATTCACATAATCTGTCAGCAATAATAGCTGTTGCGCCATTTTCAATTGCTTTATTAATAAATTGACCGCCATCAAGTGCATGGCCTTTAATAGCAACAAATACATCACCTGGCGTTACTTCACGGCTATCAAGGCGTAAATGTTTTACCAGTTGCGAGGGCGCATCTATTTCGATGTATTTTAAAATATCCTTTAAATCACGCATCGTTATCTTTACCTTGTACGTACGCAACCTCTTCCTTGTCAGGCGCTACGTTTAATATTCTTAATGCGTTAGAGATGATTTCTGCAAATGCAGGGCCAGCGGTGGCACCTCCATAGTACACATCACCACCTGGTTCATTAATCATAACTACCACGGCTAAACGAGGATTACTTGCCGGCGCTACACCTGCAAAATAACCTACATATTCATCACCATAACCACCTGCTACGGCTTTTTTAGATGTACCTGTTTTACCAGCTGCACGATACCCATCAACTTTTATGTTGCGAGCAGTACCGTCTTTTTCAAATACACTTTCCATCATGTGCACTACGGCTTCTACGTCTTTTTGTTTAAAAATACGTTCGCCTTCAGGTATATTGTCTTGCTTTAAAATAGTCAGTGGTCGATTAACTCCACCAGCGCCTAACATGGTATAAAAGCGCGCCATTTGCGCAGTACTTACCGAAATCGCATAACCAAATGATAAAGTGGCAATTTCAAAGTCAGACCAACGACGATTTGGATAAAACAAACCGCTGCTTTCACCGACCATGCCTGTTCCAGTATCACTACCAAAGCCTACTTTTTGGTATAAACCAACAAGGTAATCTTTAGGCACTAACTGAGTAACCTTCGCAACTCCCATGTTTGAGGAGTACTTTAGTATTTCGCGCAGTGTTAGTTCGCCGTGATTACGGGTATCTCTCACTAAACTACCACCTAAACGCATCCAACCTGGGTAGGTATCAATCGTGTCATCTGCCTGAATGGCGCCGTAGTCTAGCCCAGCCAAAATGGCTAGAGGCTTAACAGTTGAGCCTGGTTCAAACAAATCTGTAATTGCGCGGTTACGACGTTTATGAGGTGCAGCATCGCTTAAGTTGTTTGGATTAAATGAAGGGCTATTTACCATTGCCAGTACTTCACCGGTTTTAACATCAACTACCATAGCTGAGCCCGATGTGGCTTTATAAGTCAGTACAGCTGATTTTACGGCCTTGTACGCAATGGCTTGAATTCGTTGATCAATACTTAGTTCTATACTTTCTGGCTCTACACGTTCACGCTCGTCAAGTACTTCTACCTCACGCCCTTGTGCGTCTTTACGAATGGTACGGCGGCCTTCCTCGCCCGTTAAAGCGTTTTCGTATAGCTTTTCAATGCCTTCAATGCCCTTACCATCGATATTGGTAAAACCAATAACATGCGCGGTAACTTCACCTGCAGGGTAGTAGCGTTTAGATTCATCTAGTAAATGGATACCAGGGAGGCGTAAATCACCAATATAATTTGCTACAGCAGGAGTAACTTGGCGCTTTAAATACACAAAGCGACGCGAAGGATCGTTTAAAAGTCGAGAATTAATCTTTTTAGGATCAATACGCAGCACATCTGCAAGCTCACGCCAGCGTAAATCGTTTTTATAATAAAGTGCAGTACGCTTATCAAGCTCAACAGTGTTTTCAGTTAAAGATAAGTGATCTTCGCCGCTTTTGCGTGCTTGTTTGATTACTTTAGATACAAGCGATTTATGTAATGCTTTAGGATCAGCATATACACTTACCACAGGCACACTTACCGCTAATTCTTTACCATTACGGTCAAAAATCATTCCGCGTTGCACATGCAGTTTTTCAACACGTACCGTACGTTTATCACTTTCTGAACGTGCTTTATCAGGTTCTATCACTTGTAAATAAGCAGCGCGAGATACGAGTGTTACAAACACCATAAACACAACTGTACACACCAGCATAAAGCGCCATGTGATTAAATTAGTGACTGGTTTTTTGCCTCTATTTCTCATTGTACTATTATTACCTGCTCATCTTGACTCGTAGGTCGTTTCATTTTTAATTGTGATATAGCAACTTCTTCAATGCGTGCATGTTGCGAATAAAATTCTTCTTCAACAAGTAAGTAGCGCCACTCTAAATCGAGTTCATCACGTTCTTGTAATAATTGATCTTGCTTTATAAGTTGCCCACGAGCTAAATGTGTTGTTTGCACAACAGCTAAACTAGAAGCGAATATCACAACCAACAAGGCCGAGGTTAGCTTGTTAGCACCTAGGCCTTTTAATATTTCAAAGAATAAATTGGGTTGACGATAGCTCGCTTTTTTACTCATCCCAACCTCTGTGCAATCCTAAGTACAGAACTACGAGAACGTGGATTACGTTCTACTTCAACAGTACTTGGCTTAATAGCCTTACCCACTGCTTTTAACGTCAGGTTTTTATTTATTTGTGCATCAGTTAAAGGCAGACCTCTGGGTAACACTTCTCCCCTACTCTGTTTTCTAATAAACTGTTTTACAATACGATCCTCTAGTGAGTGAAACGAAATCACCACTAAACGTCCGCCTGGCTTTAGCACTTTAACTGCAGACTGTAGCGCTGTTTGAATCTCTTCAAGCTCGCTATTAATATAAATACGAATCGCCTGAAAAGTACGTGTTGCAGGGTGCTTAAACTTATCTTTTACCGGTACTGCTTCATCAACAAGGTCAGCAAGTTGCTTGGTTGTTGTGATTGGCGTGTGCTCACGAACTTCGAGTACTTTGTGTGCAATACGTTTACCAAACTTTTCTTCGCCCAGTTTTTTAATTACGTGGGTAATATCATCTAACTCGGCTTCTGCTAACCACTGTGCAGCACTGCGACCTGTTGTTGGGTCCATGCGCATATCAAGTGGCCCATCTTTCATGAAACTAAAACCACGCGCAGCGTCATCCAGTTGTGGCGACGAGACACCAATGTCTAATAAAATGCCATCCACTTTACCAATGAGATCGTTCTGCTCTGCTACTTCGTATAAATTTGAAAAACGAGTATGTGCAATCGCAAAACGTGGATCATCAGCAAATTTTTCGGCTGATTGTATCGCTTGTGGATCTTGGTCAATTGCTTGCAAGCGACCTTCATCACCAAGGCGTGCTAAAATTTGTCCAGAGTGGCCGCCACGTCCAAACGTACCATCCATGTATATACCGTCTGGCTTAATTGCGAGGGCATCGATGGTTTCGTCCATTAATACGGATACGTGTTCAAATTGCGCTGTCATTAGCTATTATTTGCCTTTTTTTGTGCTGTTAGAGTGTAAAATTATCTAAATCTTGGTTAGGTTCAAAATCGCCAAGCCTTTCAAGCTCAGTATCTTGCTGCATTTGCTCGTGCCAACGCGCCTCATCCCAAATTTCAAATTTATTCATCAAACCAACTAGCATGATTTTTTTGCCAAGTGATGCATGAGCCCTCAGTGACGGCGCAAGCAAAATTCGACCATTTTTATCAAGTTGATATTCTGTAGCATTCCCGAGCAACATACGCTGCATTCGACGGGCTCGTGGGTTCATATTGGAGATTTTAGCTAAACGGCTTTCTATTTCTAGCCACTCAGCCAGCGGATACAACCATAAACACGGCTCATTTAATGCGACGGTACAAATAACCGTTCCCTGATCTTCAGACAATAGAGATTCTCGGTACTTAGTCGGTACCGCAAAACGCCCCTTATCATCCAAACTCAGTGAACTCGCGCCACGAAACATAAAAAACCTACTTTAAAATTGTTTTATTCAACTTTTGTTTATTTTTATCCAGTGTGATCCACTAAAAACCACTTTTTACCACAGTGCTCCAGTTTAGGGCTTGACAAGCCATTTTGTCAAGTAAGCTGACCAGCTTTAGTAAGTCCCAAAGCTAGAAAAAATAAGGGCTCAAGCGAAGCGTTTGAATTACGTGGGAAAAAGTGGGATTGTGATGAAAAAAATATCTATTCTGTTTTTTATAACTTTCTGTTTACACGCTTTGCTTACTGAATAACCAATGAATATTTACAACTTTTTAAGCATTTTTACTCCCTTTGTAAAATTTACCTAACCGTGTAGTAATAGTTACTGTTTACTTTAAATCACCAAATATGAAAAGTTATACATAAACAATAAAAACCAATAAACTCAACAACTTAAAATAAACAACAGTTTTGGTTTAATCATTGCATCATCTAAATCACTATTTAAATTTTTAACTTATTAAGGATTGATTATGGCTACTGCAACAAATACGAAACCAAACACAACTTCAGATGTTAAGCCTGACGTTAAACTAACAAATACTGAATCACCTCTTACAGAGAAAGCAACATCAGCAGCGCACGATGCGGTAGATGCACTTTCTAGCAAAGCAGCAACAGCTGAAAGCAGTGTTCGTAAAGGCGCTTCGAGTTCAGCAGAAGCACTAAGCGAAAAACAACTTATTGCACGCGAAAAGTTAAGTGAATGTACAGCTAAAACACGTGCTTTTGCTTCTGAAAACCCATTGGCAACCGCGGGTATTGCTTTTGCTGCGGGTATGCTGATTACATCACTATTTCGTCGTAAGTAATTAGTGATGAATAACCCACAAACAAGCGCAGCCAAGGATGGTGAAGCGCAAAACCAAGCTACTGAGCAGCAGAGCCAAAAGGACGATTGGCAAGATCATATAGCAAAGCTTTTAGAGTACTCTAAGCAGCTCAAGGATGATTACCAAACTCAAGGAAAGATCACCCATCAGCTTGCTAAAGCTGAATGGCGGTTATCGCTTAGATCGCTTGCATTGATCACTATATTTTTAGGCTGTTTTGCCAGTGGTTTGGTTTTGTTGTGGGCAGGATTTCTAGGTGCTGTTGGATACGGTGTATATGATCTTTTTGGGTCAGTATGGCTGAGTATTGCAACAGCTACTTTGCTGCAAGTTGCTTGTTTAGCATGGCTTTGGAAAAATACGGTTTACCTAAGCAATAAAATTGGCTTTAGTAAAACACTTAAAAGCTTAAAACAACTGTTTAACTTATAAGGAAATTAATATGTTAGTTAACTACTTAATTAAAGCACCTAATGAAAACGTTGATGCTCTGAGTAAGCAAATGGATACACGCAGTGAGTTAAAACGCCAACATCATGCAGCGTTTCAATATAGACTAAAGCGTTTTGCCGCAACTAAAGTGGGACTAACAAGTGCCTTTTTAGCCGGCGCAGCTGTACAAGCGGGGAAAGGCGAAACCAGCTTGGTAAGAAAATACGGCTGGCTTGTTAGGCTATTTGCTTAAACGTTAAACATTTCTACCGTGATCAGATAAGTAATCAACACTTGGGCCATTTGGCACAACTTGTGTTGGATTGATCATTGTATGGCTAAAATAGTAATGACGTTTAATATGATAAAAATCAACTGTCTGTGCTACTCCCTTAACCTGATATAGCTCTCTAAGGTATCCGCTCAGTGCAGGATAGCTTTCAATTGTGCGTAAATTACATTTAAAGTGGCCAACATACACACTATCAAACCGAATGAGCGTGGTGAATAATCGCCAATCAGCCTCTGTGAGGTTATCCCCTGTTAAATACCGCTGTTTGCTCAGTATCCCCTCTACTGTATCGAGTGCTTTAAATACATCGTTAAACGCCTCTTCATACGCATCTTGAGTTGTAGCAAAGCCCGTACGATAAACACCATTATTTATATTTGGATAAATCAGTGTATTTAATTCGTCAATTTTTGGTTGCAGTGCCTCAGGATAGTAATCATCGTTATTACCTGTTAATTCATTAAACGCACTATTGAACATACGTATAATATCGGCAGACTCATTACTAACAATTTTATTCAGCTTTTTATCCCACAATACGGGAACCGTTACTCGCCCAGAATACTCAGGGTTATTTTTTGTATACACTTGATGTAAGTAATTACTATTAAATAATGCATCGCCAGTACTATGATTTTTCGTATCAAACTCCCAACCACTATTAAGCATGTCAGGGCTAACAACCGACACCGTAATTAAATCTTGCAGCCCTTTTAACGCTCTAAATATAAGCGTTCGATGCGCCCAAGGACACGCAAGTGACACATATAAATGATACCTGTTCGCTTGAGCTTTAAAACCGGCCTCGCCCGTTATTCCAGCGCTACCATCTGCAGTGATCCAGTGACGTAACTGCGCTGTTTCGCGTTCAAACTTACCGTTACTTGAATCGGTGTCGTACCATTTATCTTGCCATTGGCCGTTAACTAATAATCCCATAAAACTCTCCTAAAAATACCGTTAAATTTTGCCAAACTCGCCGTTTTGATAATCACGCACTGCTTGCTGTACTTCTGCTTGCGTCGTCATTACAAACGGCCCCATATGAGCAATCGGTTGATTAAGTGGATCGCCTGCTAAAACCAAAACACCAGCGCCGTGCTCAGAGCTAATATTAATGTCACTGCCTGGTTCCAAAATAAGTAACTTGCCCGCTGGTATTGTTTGATTGTCGCTCATTATTAGTGAGCCGCTATGAATATAAAGCATTACTTTTTGTTGGCTAAGAGGCTCTAAATAGATGTTTTTACCAGCGGGTAATGTAATATCAGCGAGCGCCGCATTAGCCGCTAAACTTTGCAGAGCGCTTGTAAGCGTTTCACTTTCGAACTGCCACGATCCCGCAAGTGCTTTTAACGTCACACCTTGCGTATCTGTAAAACTCGGAGCTGGGTTTTTAGTAGTATCTTGATAACGTGAATCACGCATTTTTTCTGCGCTTGGCATGTTGATCCAAATTTGAAAGCCATGCAGTCCATCTACAGCATCCGCGAGTGGCATTTCACTGTGCATGACGCCGCGCCCTGTACTCATCCATTGCACATCGCCTGCTTTAATTGCTTCTCTGTTACCCATTTGGTCACGATGTTCAAAGCCACCTTTTAGAATATAAGTAAACGTTTCAATACCTCGGTGCGGATGCTCAGGAAAGCCTCCCATATAATCTTTTTTGTCGTCTGACTTAAGTTCATCAATCATTAAAAAGGGATCTAAATATTTACCATCAAACCCTGGTATGCGGCTAATGCTTACGCCGTCGCCATCTTGAGTTGCATAAGCTGTAAGTATTTTTGATATTTTCATTTTTTAATTCACTCTAAAGAATAAGTTTATGGGGTTATTAAATCATTCATTAAACAAAACAACTATGTCTTTAAATCGACCTTAACATTCCAAAAAATAGAACTATAATGATTCATTGGTTACATTTTCAACCTTATAATTACTATGGTTATTTGGAGTGAATTTGGCTACAATTGTTATTGCAAAATACAAAACTAAGGAATGGTTATTTTTACTTATTCTCTCAAACATCAGCTTTATCGTTTACTTATATTGCTAAGTATTCCGGGCACCGCTGTAATTATTTTTACACTGCTGCTTGAACGCGATCACTCTATTGAGCAAAGTGAAAAAAAAGTAGAAAATATTGCTAAGCAATTAATTTTACAGCAAAAGCACTTAGTCGATGATATTGACCGTTTAGCACGTTATTTGGCTAAAGAGGAAAGTAAGAAAGAAAATCTAGCAACGACCTGCCCTAATTATTTTAATCAATTTAGATCTATTTACGCACATGTTGCCAATATCGGGATTATAGATCCAAATGGCATTGTTATATGTACAACAAGCGGGTTAGCCAAAACAATTAATATTGCCGATCGGGCGTATTTCCAAAACGCCTTAAAAAGTAACCAATTGTCGGTAGGTTATTTTCAGCACGACCGAAGCCTGCAAAAAAACACTCTTAATTTTGCGTTACCTATTATTAATAAAAAAAATGTAATTCAGGGGGTTGTAGTTATCGTTGTTGCGCTTGACTGGTGGAACAATGCTTTTAATGACATTGAACTTCCGCCAGGCTCTATTGCTGCAATTGCTGATTCTAACGGAAAAATTTTAGCGCGTTATCCACCTACAACGGCCGCGCTTGGCGATAATATTGCACAGACTTTATTAGCAACTGATTCTTCGATTGATAATGAGGCATCAACAAAAATAAAATCCATTGAAGGTGAAGCCCGAATGCTTCATCACTCTGTTATTTACAGCGATCCAAGTAATAACAGCTTAAATATACATATTGCACTTCCTGTCACACATGCTTTAAAGCAAATAAATAATAATTTTTTTATAGCGATTGGTGTGTTTATTTTATCGCTGCTGATACTGTCTTTAATTGCACGTAAACTACTTAAAACCAGCATTATTGACCCAATTAATAATCTAACAAATGCAACAAACGTATTGGCTAAGGGCGAGATGCCCGCACAAAAAATACAACCCAATAATCCAGAGCTAAATACTCTCTATCAGCGTTTTAAATCAATGGCGCAAACTCGGTTAACAGCTGAAGCTAATTTAAAAAACAAGCATGATGAGCTTACTAGCTTGCTTAATACTCTGCCCGATAGTTACGTTAGAATTAACATCCATGGCGATATTCTCAACATAACAGGACAGTTTAAGCCTCAAGTAAATCCTAACAGCACTGTAGTACCTCATTTATCATCAATACTTTCACACAGCAATGTTCAGCTTTTGTTATCGCAGTTATCTAAACTTGATGTTTCGAGCAATTTAGAATTCACACTCGAAAAATCAGATCCTAAACGCAGCTTTGAAGCACGTATTAGCGCAATGCAAAGTAAAAATGAATACGTTGTTGTGCTACGAGATATAACACAACGAAAAGTAAATGAAGAAGCACTCCACCTTGCCTCACTAGTGTATAACAACAGTAGTGAAGGCATGGCAATCACCGATCCAACGGGCATTATATTTGATGTAAATCCTGCGTTTTGTAAAACGACTTTATATAGTAAAGAAGAAGTTATTGGCCGGTCCTCTTCAATTCTTTCATCAGGAAAACATGATAAGAATTTTTACAATAAAATGTGGTCTGAATTACAGCAAACAGGCCGCTGGCAAGGCGAGGTTATTAACCGTAAAAAGAACGGGCAGCTTTACTCTGAGTGGCTCACAATCGATACTATTTATGATACAAACAACGCACCTATTCGTCGTATCGCGATATTCACAGACCTCACAGAAAAAAAACAAGCTGATGAAACCATTTGGCGACAAGCTCATTTTGATCACCTAACTGACTTACCAAATCGTTTAGAGTTAAAGGAGCGATTAAATCAACGATTTTCAAATGTTGTTACTCCAGATAATCAATTGGTTGTCATGCTTTTAGATATTGATCACTTTAAAGATATTAATGACACATTAGGCCATCACTATGGCGATAACTTATTAAAACTCGTATCTCAGCGTATAGTCCAGTCGGCAAAAAACGCTGAGTTTGTGGCACGAATTGGGGGAGATGAGTTTGTTATTGTATTTAGTCACATTAAAAGTACGCGCCATATTAATCAAATTGCGAGTAATATTTTACTTAGTCTATCGTCAGCTTTGCATCTTGAAAACGAAGAGTTATTTATTAGTGCAAGCATAGGCATTGCTTGCGCTCCTAATGATGGTGAAAATACTGAACAGCTTTTAAAGGCAGCCGATCAGGCTATGTATAAAGCAAAAAGTAATGGTCGTAACTGTTTCGAGTTTTTCTCTGCTGACATGCGCGAATATGCACACGCGCGCATGGTGCTATTAAAAGACTTACGAAGTGCCATAGAACTTGAACAGTTTGAGTTATTTTATCAGCCCATAGTTGCTTTAAATGATTTACATATTCATAAAGCTGAAGCGCTTATTCGTTGGCAACATCCCGAAAAAGGCCTAATTAGCCCTATCGCATTTATCCCACTTGCTGAAGAAACCAGGCAAATAAATGCAATTGGTCAATTTGTATTTGCCCAAGCTTTGCAAACACTTAACGATATAAAAACACTAACCGATGATACTTTTCAAATAAGTGTAAACGTATCGCCAGTGCAATTATCCACGCCAGAGAGTGGCATAGATGAATGGTACGATATGCTAAAAGCAGCAAAACTACCTGCTTCGTCAATTGTCGCAGAAATAACTGAAGGCTTAATGGTTAACCCTGAAGCACTTACGCAAAGACGCCTAAAAGAAATAGTAAAATCAGGTATGCAGCTTGCTCTTGATGACTTTGGTACCGGGTATTCGTCGCTCGCTTACTTACAAGAAATGGACACCGACTATTTAAAAATAGATAAACGTTTTGTTGATAATATTCAAGTAGGCAGCCAAGAACTTGCATTGTGTGAAGCCATCATTGTTATGGCGCATCAGTTGGGCTTAAAAGTAATCGCCGAAGGAATTGAAACTAAATTACAAATGCAGCTACTACTTGAAGCAGGATGCGATTACGGTCAAGGTTATTTATTTTCAAGACCTTTAAATAAAAGCAGTTTTATGGCACTTCTAGCTGATAAAAAAGTAGCTTTGTTAAAATAAATAGACAAAAAATCACTGTTACGCAATAAATAATGCGTCTGCGCGGTCAAGTTAAGCAATCAGATATAAAGTAGTAACAGGATTTAAAAATGGCAAAAGCAACATTAGAGCAATGGCGAATGTTTAAAGCGGTTGTGGATCATGGCGGGTTTGCAGGCGCAAGCGCAGCTGTACATAAAAGTCAGTCAACCGTACACCATGCTGTGCAAAAACTTGAAGCCGCCTTGCAAATTAAGTTGCTTGAAGTAAAAGGCCGTAAAGCATTTTTAACCGATAGCGGTAAGCTGATTTTACGCAGAGCCGAGTTTTTAATTGAAGAAGCGACTAAAATAGAATCGGTAGCAAGTACGCTAAGCGAAGGCGTAGAAAGCACGTTAAAAATAGCTGTTGATGAAGTTTTTCCACACGCTATTTTATACCAAGCACTTGCTAAAACGAGTGAGCTTTACCCTCTTTTAAAAATTGATTTAGTAGAAAGCGTGCTAACAGGTGCAAACGAATTACTGCATAACTCAGTGGTTGATTTAGCTATTTCGTCAATTCCTATTTATGGAATTAGCTGCAGTACATTATGCGATATAGAGTTTATAGCGGTTGCGCATAAAGACCATGTATTACACCAACATACTGAACAACTCAACTTTCGTGATTTAAAGCTACATAGACAAATAGTAGTGCGCGATTCAGCAACCCACACCAGTCACAATGAAGGCTGGCTAGGTGCAGATATGCGCTGGACAGTAAGCCACTTACGTAACTCTATTGATATGGTTAGTCAAAATTTAGGTTACGCTTGGCTGCCAAAAACACAAATTGCACACTTAATTGAAGATCAAACCCTCATCGCACTTAATTTAGACCAAGGTACAACCCGCACTCTTAATTTATATTTAATGTGCAACGACAACGACAGGCTTGGTCCTGCAGCACAAGAATTTAAAGAGCAAATTACTGCACTTACTAATTTAGCTAATTAATACCTATTCGTTTTTTACATCGAGGTGATCTGCTACATAGGCGCCTCGTTGCCCACGCTCTTTAGCCGGCCCTACAGTGCTATCTTTACCTGTTTGCTGCTCAGTAGCTGCATTAATTACAGCACCTAATGTGATTATATAAGCGCTAATATACAACCACATCAGCATAATCACTACACCACCTAGTGAGCCATACGTTTCGTTATAACTAGAAAAACGCGACACATAAAAAGAAAAACCTATAGATGCCAAAATCCAAAGCACAGTAGCAATAGACGACCCCATTGTGATCCAACGCCATTTAGCCGGTTTACGATGTGGGGCATAACGATATAAAAGTACCAATGCAAAATTAAAGGTAAAAGCCAATAATGGCCAAGAAATGAGTTTAATTAATAAATCTATACTTTCTTTTAGTCCCACTAAATTAAGTACAATAGGTAAAATACCAATAATTAATAGCGCAAAAATTGCGACTACAATCGCTCCTACCGAAAATAGAAAGCGCACTAGTTGAGCCTGAAAAAATGAACGTTTTTCATATTCACGATAACTAATATTACATGCAGTAATAAGTGCTTGGCTGCCCTTTGAACTACTCCAAATAGTAAGTATGAGCGTACCAATTGCACTTAAGCTCAAGCTTGCACTTGAGGTTTTAGCAAGGCTAGAAACCTGAGATAAAATCAGTTCACTGGTGCTTGGTGGAAGCAAAGTAACTATTTTACTTAAGTGCTCACTTATATCTGTTGGGGATGAAAAGTACGCATACACTGATACCATCGCCGCAATGGCTGGAAAAATAGCAAGTAACGCATAAAATGCCACACCGGCTGCCACTATAGATAAGTTATCTTCACTCATTTGCTTAAAAATACGTTTAACAATATCCCACCAACCTATAAAAGGGATATGTGCAGGCTGCTCTGCTTGCTGTCCTCGTTTAGCTTCTTTCATTCTAAACCTCAATATTTGTATTACGTTACTACAGCAAAATATTTGCCAAGTTATAAGCGTTTGGTACCAAACTTGCTAATATTTATCTATAAATGACTCTAACACGGAAGATAAGCCATGCTCGGTACCCTAAAAAGCAGTGTAGCGCTAAATAATACAACACCAATAACTGACGTGATCAAAGTTGATACACTTTCGTGGAATTTCTTTTATGAGCAAGGCGTGCAATTACTTCACGTAACAGCGCAAATATTACCCACTCTTTTACTCGGCATAATGCTTTTAGTACTCAGTTACTTAATTTCAGGACCACTTTCTAGATTACTAATCAAACCCATTGACTATATGACTGACAGCAAGCTTGTTCACCTAGTTATAAGGCGCAGCATAAGCACCCTAATAATTTTATTTGGGGTATATTTATTTTTACGTTTAGCAGGGCTTACTCAGTTTGCTGTTGCTATTATGAGTGGGACTGGGTTAATAGGTTTAATACTCGGCTTTGCTTTTAGAGACATAGCAGAGAACTTTATTGCTAGTTTATTACTGAGCGTACAAAGACCTTTTAAAATTGACGATGTAATTGAAGTGGATGGCCGATTAGGTATTGTTAAAAAAGTAACCGCAAGAGCAACCACGCTTGTTGATTACGATGGCAATCATATTCAAATACCCAATGCGACTGTATATAAAAATACCATTAAAAACCTGACTGCCAATCCAAAAATGCGCGGCAAAGTAGAAATTGGTATTGGCTACGATAACGATATACGCAGCGCACAAACCCTCGCCCTCGATATTGCCAATCAACAAAATGCAGTACTTAGCGACCCACCCGCGCAGGTTTTAATAAAAAACTTAGGCTCATCTACTATTAACTTCGTTTTGTATTTTTGGGTTAATAGCGAGCAGCACAGTCCATTAAAAGTAGCCTCCCAGCTTATGCGCGAATTAGTCAATGAGTTCACAAAACAAAACATCAGCATGCCTGATGACGCACGAGAGAGAATTATACTCACCGACCCTAATGAAAGTGCTTCTAGCTTAGAGGAAAAACAACCATCGCAAATACAAAGCGAAAAAAGTGAAACTGTTGAGCAAACTAAAACGCTTGATGATGTAAGTAGTGATACTGACGAAATACGTGAACAAGCAGAGCAATCTCGCGATCCAGAACAAGGGAAAAATATTATTTAATTTCTTTACGTCGCACTAATATGTATTTATACATTAGTGCCTTTAAAACACGCACTTTAGTAATTTCGAAGTATGAGTTGCATGCTTTACAGCCTGGCTACGTGGTTAAGCGTAACTTAGCTATTTTTACTTTTGACCGCTTCGACTGAACTACTCAACTTTTGCACTGTAGCTTCAAGTTCTACTATCTTTTTGTTTTGGGCGTAACTTGAAAACCAGCTAGTAATAATTATTAAAAACACCAGAATGGACAATCTTCTGGTTTTTACTTTCAAAAATGTTTCTAAATTTTTAGCTTCACAAATACAAGACATCGCTTTCTCTCATTACCTTAATTATCTCGAATTAATAAGGTAATGGGAGAAAGCGACAAAATAGGTCGCGTCTTTTTTTTATTTTGAAAGTTCAAATTTCCTGCAGGGAGGGTTTCGAGTTACTGACCGACAATGATTGCTAAGTAACTCGAAGTCACTGATGAAATTATAATGCTCAAAGCGCTAAGATAGTACAAATGGCTATTATTTGACCTCAACTCCATACTGACCCAATGATTTTATCATACGCCTAATAACTCTGGATTTTAGCTGCTTTGGTGCCTTTACAATAATCTGGTCTGATAAACCCATAAGCCAGTTCTCTAATTCCAAGGTATGAGGCAACTGAATAGAAATATCGATCCAATCATCTTGAGTAATCGAATTAGCAAAAGCCTTTTCGTCACTAACTTTCTGGCTAACATTAATGACTGATTCTTGGAATAGCTCTTTGGCATACCCTTTTACTGTGAGTTTCACATCAATTAGCTCTGCATTTACCAATATACCCACTGCACCTGTTTGAATGTATTTTGAAGTATCAAAGTCAGTATCGAACGTTTCATTTAACAGCTTGGCGCTATTAACCCGATGAAAAAGAAGATGCCTAGGTTCTTCATAATCATAAAAGTAGCAAATAAGAACCAACTTAGTGTCTCTTACCACCATCCCTATTGGTGAAATAAGGTGAATAGAATCCGAGTTCCCGTAAGTTATTTCTAATTTACGTTGCTCCAGTATTCCTTGAGTTATTAGGGATTTAATTTCAGTATTAATATTTAATGGTTTAAAAGCCAAAACATGTGGCAAGTTCGCAATTTTCGAAGGCCAAGAGTGCAATGATTTAGATCTCACAAGCGTATCTTTTGATTTTTTAAAAATTGCATTAAGCTGAGAAAATACCTCTTTAGGAAAGTAATCTTCAAGGTGTTGCTCGACTAGCTGAAGTGATAAAGCTTCCTCAGCAGAAATAGAAGGTAAGAAAATATCAGAACGTTTTCTAGAATAAGACCATTTGTACCCGTCAGGCGAGTCTGAACTTACTAGCCCAAATAAGTCTGCTACTTCCACTAAGTCTCGCTCTACAGTTCGTTTTGTGACTGTAAAACCTCTATTTTCAAGGCCTAATTGTAAAATTTTGGCTGTTGTCCACCTAGGAGTAATAGGGATAAGTTGCATCATATTAATAATGCGAGGGAGAGTCTTTCCTTTAGCCGTTGGCATCAACTTTGAGCTCTTATTATAACTTAAAATTATAGATATATTATCATAAATTAAATGATAACAGCAGGTTAGCCTATGGTTGTAGATAGGGCATTTCACTCTTTTTATATATAAAAGAACTTTTATAGCAGAATGCTTTGGGTTAATCTGCGTGCGATAACGATGATCTAGAAGTTATTTAAAAGCCCCGTAACCATGTTTTTAAGCCCCCAAGCTTCTCTAGCATTTAATAAACACTTAGCAAGGAAACTTAATGAAAGCAGACTTTCACATTAGAAGCTATGAAAATAGTACGTTGTACCGCTCATTTGAAAGTGATGAATTATCAATCCCCCCTAGTCAAAAAATAAAATACATCGTTCCAATAAATACCAACGATTCTATAAAAATTAAGCAAATGATATTAGCTTATAAAGTAGCAAATAATGGTGTTACCGATAAACACTCTAAGCCGCACTGGATTTATGTTGATGATATTTTGAAGGTTAACAACAGCGATGAAGAGTTATTTGCCGTTCAGTACGAAGGGCATGAAAATCACAAAGATTATGCCGAATTTCCTACAGAAAAAGTGGCTACTGAGTTATTTGATACTTTGACTCAGAGAAAATGGCAGTCTTTAAATTGTTTGACCCATACATTAATCGATAAAAAAGCATATCAATTAAGTAAAAAGCTATCTCAACACTTATTGGATTTTTATCATGAAAATAAACCATCAGCTATTGACGAATACGACCTTGAACAAGATTTGTTAAAGAATAAAGCAATTAAAACAGACCTTGGCTGGCAGATCAAAATCAATGACTACCAAATCAACTTTCTTTTAAAAGAGTTAAGTGAGGATGATCACCCCATAGAAATTAAAAAACTGCGTGCGCAACATCAAGATGAGTCAATTGTTTACTTGAATTTAGACCGTCGAGACTTTGATATTAAGTTAGGTTTGCAAGCGTCTGTAGATGACGACACGCTTATTTCAGAGCCTCACGATGTCGAGCAATTTGTAGCAACTGCTAATATGTTAATTAATGGAGGCTCCGTAGAGTTATTCGTTTTCGCTCTCAGAAAGCCTGATTCAAATAATGCATGGGTGGGTTCCTTAAACCTACTAAGTTGAGTAACTGAATGACCAATATTTAATATAAACAACATTGCGACTTATTCTGTCGCAAGTATTTTATATTATGAACATGTGTTGTTTCCGTGAGGGAGCAGAAGAAAAAGTGTGAGAAACTTTTTCATCATGGCCTACTAGATGTAGGCCTTTTTTTGATCAAAAAACGCTTAACTATAGAGGAAGGAGTAGTTAGTCGAAAAATGAATGAGACAATGAAATATTTAATTTACTACCCATAATTAACTAGCCAAAACATCCATAAGAGCTATGAGGTACCACATAAATAATTATAACTTTATAAAACGCAGCAAAATTACTCCCCTTAAGTATTTAAAACTAGTAAAGCGACCCAGTGGTGGGTTTCGCAAACACCCTTCGAACTTTTTTAAGCGAAATTGCTTAGATAAATTTGAATCTAAAGGCACTCAAGACCTTGCTGATAAAACAAACATAGAAATCGAGACTCTAAAACAATTTATGGTAGCTAACTTGGCTGTTAACTCTGTGCTAGCCGACAAACTAGAAAAAGCGACTAAAATTAGCGCTGCAACTTGGTTGGAATTACAACGTCAATATGATGAGTACATAAAATAACTCTTACTTGGGTGGCTAAACAAGACTAACCACTTTCGAGATTAAGAAGCTACTTTCATAGTGTTATTTTACGCTGATAAAAAGGTTGATCTGGGTTACTTTTACCGTGGATTCTCAACTATGACTTTAGTTTATATTACTTTAAGGTTGCTAAAATGAGCTCAAACAAGCTTTTAATTAAATCACTGGATCTGGCTTCAAAATATCATGCGCAGCAAAAGCGAAAGTCAGATGAGTCACCCTATATAAATCATTTGATAGAAGTGGCAGTCCTACTAACTGATATCGCTGAAATTGATGAAAACGATGAGCTATGCGCCGCAATACTGCATGACATTTTAGAGGACACTGATATTACAAGAGGGGAGATTTATAAAACCTGTGGTAATCGTGTTCTGGAATTAGTAGAAGCCCTTACTGACGATAAATCGCTATCTTTAGAGGAGCGAAGAGAAGAAACGCTTAAAATGCTTCCGAGTAAGTCAATCTCGGTAAAGCGTATCAAATTAGCTGACCTGTGCTCTAATGCTTGTACAATACCTTCTGGTTGGTCACCTGAACGCAAGGTAGATTACTTTTTCTGGTTAGATCAGGTTGCTGACATCTGCGCAATATCTAGCCTCTCGCTGTATAATGAATACTTGAAAAGAAGAGCTGAGTATTTCTCTAAATAGTGCCCTCAATTTAGCTATTATTTTTATTTAAAATGAAGATTAGCCAGATAAACCTGTCACTTTGGGGTTTAGTTTCACTTTTACAAACGGGTGTTAAACTTTGCTCAGTAATTTACTTTTGTAAGCCCTTAAATTTAACCAGTGCCGCTAAAGCGGTGCCTACAGCATAACCCAAACACAAAATTTGATCAGTTTCAGCCTAAAATCTGAAACCTGTTAACTCAAAAAAGCATTAATTTGACAGCGGAGACTGAGAGTTGAACACTTATTTTATTTACAACCACAAAAAAGCCCGCAGCGTTAACTGCGGGCTTTTTATTGAATGAGTGAGTCAGCCGTATAAGCCGGGTTTTGTCCTTTCCGAAGAAAGTGATAATCATTCGTCTAGGCCATAAATCGCTCTATGGCTCAAGCAACCTACCCGGTTCCAACGTGGGCCACGCCATAAGGAACCCTATTTGGTCTTGCTCCGAGTGGAGTTTACCTTGCAACCGACTATTACTAGCGGCCCGGTGCGCTCTTACCGCACCCTTTCACCCTTACCAATCCGAAAATTGGCGGTCTCCTCTCTGCTGCACTTGTCGTGGGCTCACGCCCCCCAGCCGTTAGCTGGCACTCTGCCCTATGGAGCCCGGACTTTCCTCCCCCTGATCATTTTCGTCACAGGCAGCGATCATCTTGGCTGACTCGGCGCGCAGTATACATGAGGCTAATACCAAGCGCAGTAAAATTTACTCTTTTTCTTCAATAATTGTTTTGTATAAAGCGTTTTTCTTCATACCAAAGTATTCGGCTACAACGCCACAGGCCTTTTTCATTGGCATTTCACTCTCAAGAAGTGCCAGCATTTTGCGCGCTTCAGGCGGAACATCGTCTATTTGCTTTGGTTTACCCGGAAGCATAAGCACTATTTCGCCGCGCTGCTTGGTAGGATCATCAGTTAAAAACTGTTTAAGCTCACTTACACTACCATTAAAAAATGTTTCAAAGGTTTTGGTTAGCTCTTTAGCAAACACAACTTGCTGCTCATCACCAAGGGCTAGTGCTAAATCATCAAGGCTTGCCATAATACGGTGCGTACTTTCGTACATTATGCTGGTAATGCCTGAGTTAACAGCTTCGGTAAAAAAGTCTTGGCGAGCTTTGCTTTTAGCTGGCGTAAAACCAATAAACTGAAAACGGTCGGTTGGTAAACCTGAACAACACACGGCTGTAATTGCAGCACATGCACCTGGAACAGGTGTAACATGAGCGCCTTGTTCGCGGCATAGATTTACAACAGCGTAGCCTGGATCACTAATTAGCGGTGTACCAGCATCAGATACTAAAGCAATATTTAAACCTTGATTAAGTTGATCAATAATTTGTTGTGCTTTTTGTTTTTCGTTGTGGTCGTGTAATGCAAACGTTTTTGCCTTAATACCAAAGTGGCTAAGTAGCTTGCCGGTATGGCGAGTGTCTTCAGCAGCTATTAAGTCAACTTGCGATAATGTCGCAATGGCACGGTGACTTAAGTCGTCATAATTGCCAATTGGGGTGGCAACAATGTAAAGAGTGCCAATTTTCTGTGAATTCTCCTCATTTAACATTGAGGTCTCCTGCGTCAGTCAGTAATATAAGCAAATCGCGTTAACGTATTGGGAAATCATTGTGCGACTTAAACTAGTTAGTCTATTAATTATATTGTCAGGGTTATCGGCGTGTAGCACAACCGAAAAACCAACTAAAAACAGCGATAACGTAAGTAACCGCACTAATGCACTGCAAAATCAGGCAACCAGTGCGCAATCTATCTATCAATTGGCGCAAAACCGCCAAGGTGCCGATAAAATACAGTTATTGTATAGCGCCCGTGATGCAGCAATTAGTGAGCAAAACTGGCCTTTATTAGAGATAATTGGGAATGAGCTTGAATTAACCGCAAGTGTTGATCAAATCCAGAACCGCCTTTATATTGCATTTGCACAAAAACAACAGAATAAAAATGATCAAGCTTTGGTTATTTTACAGTCGCTAGACGGACAACTGACTCAACCTGAGCATTTTGCTTGGCATCAGTTTTTAACGGCCAGCATTTACGCATCGCAAAATTTTCCTAAAAAAGCTGCACCCTACTTTTTTAGAGCCTCTGAAACAGCAACAAAAAATAATATAGAAATCCCTCAACTTAATCAAAATTTGTGGGATAACTTAAAGCAACTTTCTTCTTACGCGCTTGAACGCTTTAACCGTGGTTCCGTTATTCAGCAAGGGTGGGCTAACCTAGCGTTATATCATCAAGTATATGCAAGTAGTGGCGTAGAGTTAGATCAAGCGATCAACAATTGGCGCAGACGCTATATTGGGCATCCGGCTTTTACTGTATTACCTGAACAAGATGAAATGCTTACTGAACTTGCTCCTATCAATATAGAGCGCTTAGTTGTGCTGTTTCCACAATCGGGCCCTAACGAACGTTTAGGTGATGCCCTTAAAGCTGGCGTATTAGCTGCACTTGATACGCAAAATATCAACGACACTATTTTTATTGATGAAAACCTAAGTACAGAAGAAATTGCAGCGCAACTTGAAGAAATAAAGCCTGACTTTGTAATTGGTCCTCTACTTAAAGCAAATATTGATAAACTTGCCAATGCACAAACTCTTATTGATACTCCGGTACTACATTTAAACACCTTTGATGGTGAGCGCATTTCGCTTCAGCATTATTACTTTGCACTAAACCCTGAGCACGAAGTACAACAAGCCTTAGAACACTTTTTAACTAAGGGCTATCAAAAACCTATGTTGCTTGCACCAAATAACGCAAATGGCCAACGCTTGGTTGATTACTTTAACTTACAGTGGCAACGCTATAGCGAAACCAAGCCGCAAATAGGTTTTTATAACGATAAAAAAGATATGCCTAATACAATTACCAGCTTGTTAGAAGTTGATAAATCAAAAGAGCGCATAAAAACGATTAAAGCACTATTTAAACAGGAAGTAGAAAACGAAACCCGTTCGCGTAGTGATATAGACGTTATTTATATTTTGGGTGATGCAATAGAAACACGCTTAATTAAACCCTACCTTGATGTAAACGTAAGTACATTTGCAGATCGTATTCCACTTTATGCCAGCTCTAAAAGTCATAGTAAACAAATTGACAGTACTGACAAAGGCGACTTAGACGGCCTATACTTCACTGAATTGCCGTGGATGCTCGATTCGCAAATTAAACAACATAACTTACGCCAGCAGTATGATTCGTTATGGCCAGAGCAAGTAGATATTAGCCAACGCTTATTTGCAATGGCGTACGATGCTGTATCAATATTACATGACATCAGGCAGTTAAGCGTAATGCCAGGCAATCAATATAGTGGTTTAAGCGGTAAGTTATCTGTTAATACCAGCGGCCATATAGAACGCACGCTCGACTGGGCTCAATATACAAACCGTCGCATTAAGCCTGTGCAATTAGAAACACAACGCCCTGTACCATTGTTTATGCAATCAGCGGGTGACATACAAACTATCAATTAAACTTAATTAAGGGGGCGGCATGTCGTGGTTTAAAGAGCTGTGGCACAATAGTCGCGAAAAAGGCCAGTATTATGAGCTTGAAGCGCAAAAATACTTAGTTACTCAAGGGCTAACACCCATAGAACGTAATTATTACTGCCCCTTTGGTGAGCTTGATGTCATTATGAAAGAAGGCGATACCCTTGTATTCGTTGAGGTTAAGTTTCGCAAAAATAATGCTCGTGGCGGTGCCAACTATGCGCTTAGTCCACAAAAACAAGCTCGATTAAAACGTAGTATTTATCATTACTTAGCAGCTAAAAATTTAACTAACCAAGCTCTAAGAATTGATTATGTAGCCATTACAGGAGAAGCATCTCCTAATATTAATTGGCTTAAAAATGTATTTTAAACGCAAATACAAAGATAAATTATTGGTAGGCTATGCAAGACACAATTAAAGAAATTTTTACAGAAAGCATTCAAGTTCAAATCGCTGCTGGTGAAGTGCTACCTAGTGCGCTTGAGTCAGCTGCATTTACTATTGCACAAAGTCTGATCAACGGAAATAAACTCATTTGCTGCGGTACTGCAAATTGCCACATGCTCGCTCAGCATATGGCGGGTGTGTTGGTTAATCATTATGAAACCGAACGTCCCTGCTTACCTGCAATTGCTCTATCGCAAGAAAACGTTAATCTGGGGCAAAGTACTCAAGTGGACGATCACGATACATTTGCTCGCCAAGTCCGCGCTTTTGCCCAACAAGGTGATTTATTGCTTGTACTGGCTATAAACGGTAACGAAAAACATGTTATTTCTGCCGTTGAAGCTGCACTAACTAAAGATATGAAGGTCATAGTTATGGTTGGTGATGATGGTGGCGAGTTGGTAGGCCTACTTGGACCTAACGATGTTGAAATTAGATCGCCATCTAAACGCCCTAGCCGCATTATCGAATCCCATTTAGTTAACTTACATTGTTTAAGCGAACTTGTTGATTTAACGCTTTTCCCTCAGGATGAAAATTATGTTTAAACGCTCTCTTATTGTTTTAGGTACTGTTGTATTACTGCAAGGCTGCGCAGCCGCTGTTGTTGCAGGTACAGCCAGTGCAGTAACTGCAGCGAACGACCGCCGTACTATTGGCTCTCAAATTGACGATAACAATATTGAAATAAAAGCCAGTATTGCACTTAGCGAAGTAGAACGTCTTGAAAAGTTTGCCAATATAAGCGCTGTAAGCGTTAACGGTATTGTTTTACTTGTTGGCCAAGTATCTAACGAAGAAATGAGAAACGAAGCGCAGCGCACCATTGAGGGCGTTTCAGGTATTCGTAAAATACATAACCAAATTCGTATTGGCTCAAATACTGGCATTACTACACAAACTCACGACTCTTGGCTAACTTCTAAAGTCAAAGCCCAGCTACTAACAGCAAAAGACATTAGCAGTAATAACATTAAAGTAGTGACAGAAAATGCTGAAGTTTTTTTAATGGGCTTAGTATCTGACTCTGAGTCAACTCAAGCTGTAAATATTGCCCGCAATGTTTCTGGCGTAGAGCGTGTAATTAAAGTATTTGAATACTTGTAAACACAAAATACAGACATAAAAAAACCGCTTATTCAGCGGTTTTTTTTGGCATTTACTTATTATTTAATAACGCGTAAATGAGAGCCTTTTTTCTTCTCAGGCTTTTCTGGTGGTGTTTCATCAATAAACTCAGCTGATGAATCAACACTTTCAAGCTCTGGCACAAAATCGTCTTCGTCCTCTAAAAACTCATCTGCGGTAAAGACTGTTCCTTCGCCATTTTCACGCGCGTATATTGCAAGCACAGCACCTAGAGGTACATACACTTGCATTGGCTGACCACCAAAGCGCGCACTGAAGCTAAGTTGGGTTAAGTCTAACGAAAACTGTGTGACCGCTGATGGACTTATGTTTAAAACAATTTGTCCGTCTTGAACAAATTGTGTTGGCACTTGTACATTTGCAAATCCAGCGTCTACCACTAAATGCGGTGTACACTCGTTATCGACTATCCAATCAAAAAAAGCACGTAATAAATAAGGACGATTAGGCGTCATTATAAACGGATCTCACGCTCAGCTTCAGTTAAAGAGGCCTGGAATGACTCACGTTCAAATAAACGGATCATGTACTCTTTAAGCTCTTTAGAACCTGCACCATTAAGCTCAATACCAAACTCTGGTAAACGCCATAATAGTGGAGCTAAATAACAGTCTACTAAGCTAAACTCTTCACTCATAAAGTAAGGTGCTTCGCTAAAAATAGGTGCTACAGCAAGCAATGCTTCTGTTAGCTCTTTACGAGCTTGAGCAGCGTCTGACGTGTTGTTACTGATTTTGTCAGCTAGGCTGTACCAATCAGTATCAATACGATGCATCATTAAGCGGCTACGACCACGCATTACCGGGTAAACAGGCATTAGTGGAGGATGAGGAAAACGTTCATCAAGATATTCCATGATGATGTTTGCCTGGTATAAACCAAGCTCACGGTCAATCAGTGTTGGCACTGTACCGTAAGGGTTAATTTCGTGAAGTGCTTCTGGCAAGTTATCTTTTTCAGCCAAATGAATATCTACACTTACACCTTTTTCCGCAAGTACAATACGTACTTGGTGGCTATACATACAGTTAGCACCAGAAAAAAGGGTCATTACAGGGCGCTTATTGGCAGCTACGGCCATGCCTATACCTCCATTAAATAACTAAAACAGCAAAAGGGGCTTAAGCCCCTATTGCAAAATTACCTTTAAAAATGTTCAACCTAATGAACATCTCTCCAGTATTCTTTCTTAAGCATAAATGCCAAGATAAACAGGATAATTAAAAATCCTATTACCTTAATACCTAGCGCTTCCGATTCAAGACGCGAAGGTTCACCCACGTACTCAAGGAAGTTTGTTAAATCACGAGCCGCTTGGTCGTATTCATCTATGCTTAATTCGCCCGTACCATCTGTTTCAGTAGCAATAACTTTAGTCACAGTGTGACCATGCTCTTGTACTTCTTTAGTGATAGGTGTTGGTAAACCTTGTAGTTCCTGAAGAACGTGAGGCATACCTACCGATGGGAAAACAATGTTGTTAACCCCAAACGGGCGAGATTCATCTTTATAAAACGATTTTAAGTACGTGTAAATATAATCTGGTGATTTTACACGAGCAATTAGAGTTAAATCCGGCGGAGCCGCACCAAACCATTTTGCTGCATCGTCTTTTGTAATCGCGTTAGTAATATGACTACCAACTTTAGAACCGTCAAAAATCAACTGCTCTAAACCAACCTCTGTTGGGATACCGATATCACGAAAAGTACGTTCATAACGTTGATACTGCATTTGGTGACAACCAAGACAGTAGTTCATGAACAACTTTGCACCGCGTTGTAAAGATGGTTGATCAGTAAGGTCGTTGTTCGCTTCCATTAAAGGAACCGATGGACCCGCTGCCATAACCATGTTCGGCAACAAGTTTACTGATAAAGCAAATAAACCAATAATAAGCTTCTTCATCATTTCGTTAACCTCTCTGGCAATGGCTTAGTTTTTTCGTTCTTACTGTATACAAACAACAGTACGAAGAACATAAAGTAAGTCACAGTACAGATTTGAGAAATAATCGTTTTCATATCAGTTTGTGGAGTTGCGCCCACCCAACCTAGAAGAACGAAAGTTACAACAAAACCTGCAATGTTCCATTTATGGAAACCACAACGGTAACGAACCGATTTAACTCTACCACGGTCTACCCAAGGTAGTAACGCAAGTACCACAATCGATGCACCCATCGCCGCAACACCGATTAACTTATCAGGGATTGCACGTAAGATTGCATAGAATGGCGTAAAGTACCAAACCGGGAAAATATGCTCAGGTGTTTTAAGTGGGTTAGCTGCCTCGAAGTTTGGACCTTCTAAAAAGAAGCCATTCATCGCTGGCATAAAGAACACAACCCAACAGAACAATATTAAGAAACCAACCACACCCACAATATCTTTAACTGTGTAGTAAGGGTGGAATGGTATCGCATCAACAATATCTTTCTTGTCAGTGTAATACTCATGAAATTTAAATTTAGGCTTATCTTCTTCAGCTACTGAGCCTTTCTTACGTTTAATCTCAATACCTTCAGGGTTATTTGAACCCACTTCATGTAGAGCAACAATGTGTAAGAAAACTAAGATTACGATAACCAATGGTAGTGCAATTACATGTAATGCAAAGAAGCGGTTAAGCGTTGCACCTGATATTACATAGTCACCACGGATCCAAAGTGTTAAGTCATCACCAATAACCGGAATAGCCCCGAATAAGGAGATGATTACCTGTGCACCCCAGAACGACATTTGCCCCCATGGTAATAAATACCCCATGAATGCTTCAGCCATTAGCGCTAAGAAAATAAACATACCAAATAACCACAGTAACTCACGTGGTTTTTGATAAGAACCGTAGATCATGCCACGGAACATATGCATATATACAACGATGAAAAACGCTGATGCACCGGTTGAGTGCAAGTAACGTAATAACCAGCCATATTCTACATCACGCATGATGTATTCTACTGAAGCGAATGCGCCTTCAGAAGACGGAACAAAGTTCATCGTTAACCAAATACCTGTTAGGATTTGGTTTACTAGTACCAACATGGCTAATGAGCCAAAAAAGTACCAGAAGTTAAAGTTTTTAGGTGCTGGATACTGTGCAATGTGCATGTTCCAAACACGTGTCATTGGGATACGGTCGTCTATCCAACCAATAATCTTACCAAACATTAGGCTGCCCCTTTTTCTTCGCCCACTAAAATAGTGGTCTCATCAAGAAAAGTATAAGGTGGTATCTCTAAGTTTAATGGAGCAGGTACCGATTGAAATACACGGCCAGCCATATCAAATTTAGAACCATGACATGGGCAATAGAAGCCATCATCGGTTCCTTCAACTTTCTCACTAAAGTTACCTTGGAAAAAGCCAGGTGAACACCCTAAATGCGTACAAATACCTACAGCCAGAAAGATTTCTGGACGTAATGAACGGTAATCATTTGTTGATGATTCTAATTGTTGTGGCTCTTGCGAATGCGGATCACGAAGTTGACCTTCATGTTCTTTCATTTGCTCAAGCATTTTTGGGGTCCGTGATACAACCCATACAGGTTTACCACGCCACTCGACACGTATTAATTGTCCCGGTTCAAGTTTGCTGATATCTACTTCTACAGGCGCACCCGCAGATTTAGCTCGCTCACTTGGATTCCAAGACGCAATAAAAGGAACAGCAGCCCCAGCCGCACCAACACCACCTACAACAGAGGTAGCTATGGTTAAAAAGCGACGTCGGCCATTGTCTACAGGCGCATTGCTCATCCACTTATCTCCACTATGATTCTCAACACTTGCTATATTGAGAACATCAGTTACAGCAGGTTAATTATTCGAATTTTTAAAATAGAAGCGATCATAATTAAAACCCTTGATTAAAACAAGGTTATTCAAAGCCCTATGCTCGAATAAAACTAACTTGATCAAAATTTGATTAAGTAAGCTCGAGAATAAAGCCGAACGACTATAATAACGCTTCTGTAAAAACAATATACTGACCAAGATCAACACCACTAAGAGGAAACAGTAAAAACTGTACATAGTGCGGTTAAACTCACTCATTTTACTTCAATGCCAATTGTAGCAAAAAATTCCACCAATTAACTGATGGATTTAAACTAATTACGATAATTATTTAACTTTTTTGCAGCTATCTGAGTGTTTTTTAACTTTCGTTTGATTAATACGCAGTTATTAATCAATTTGATCATCATTAATTGCTGCAATCACCCAGTATCACCGTCGATATAAATAACTTTATATTAAGTTGCAAATGTAAACATTTTGATTTGAAAACAAAAAACCCAGCATAAGCTGGGTTTTTGAATTCTTGATAACGTATAGATTAACGTTTTGAGAACTGTGGACGCTTACGCGCTTTCTTAAGACCCACTTTCTTACGTTCAACTTTACGTGCATCACGTGTAACAAAACCTGCTTTACGAAGTTGTGAACGTAATGATTCGTCAAACTCCATAAGTGCACGAGTGATACCATGACGGATAGCACCAGCTTGACCAGTTGTACCACCACCAGAAACGGTGATGTAAAGGTCAAATTTTTCAGTCATATCAACTAGCTCAAGAGCTTGATGAACAACCATGCGTGCTGTTTCGCGACCAAAATACTCTTCTAGAGAGCGTTTGTTGATTACGATGTTACCAGTGCCTGGGCGTAAGAATACGCGAGCACTTGAACTTTTACGACGACCTGTACCGTAGTATTGATTTGCCATGATGGTGCTCCTTAAATGTCTAGAACCTGAGGCTGTTGTGCAGCATGGTTGTGCTCAGTACCTGTGTAAACTTTAAGTTTACGGTACATAGCGCGGCCTAAAGGACCACGTGGCAACATGCCCTTAACAGCCTTCTCGATGATCATTTCAGGCTTTGCAGCTTGAAGTTTATCAAAAGTAGTAGACTTAAGACCACCTGGAAAACCAGAGTGTGAATAGTACACTTTGTTTTTGAATTTGTTACCAGTTACAGTAACTTTTTCAGCGTTGATAACGATGATATAATCACCAGTATCTACGTGCGGTGTATATTCAACTTTATGCTTACCGCGTAAGCGATGAGCGATTTCAGTAGCGATGCGACCTAAAGTTTTACCTTCAGCGTCAACTACGTACCAGTCACGTTTTACTGTTTCTGGTTTAGCAACAAACGTTTTCATTTATAAAAATCCAATGTTTTTCAATTAAAACCACAAGTAGTTAATATTAACTACTGCTCTAAGTTTGCTATAACCCCTTCGAGTTTTAGACTTTTGCGCCGCTCACAAGTGGCTAGACTATATGAGGGCATAGAACGCAACGTGGCAGACGCGGGAGTATACCAGCACTTAAAACACATTGCTACTCGCCGGTTGTTTTTTCCACAAGAAATTTTAGAAATAAGAAGTACTATATATGCACCTCTTATTTTTAATGGCTAACCTATTATACTTTTACCTACTTATTTAAACCAAATGCTCTCTAGCTAAATACTCTAGAGACTGCATTTCTTGCAAACGGCTTATACAGCGCTTAAATTCAAAGTTTAAATTACCTTGGGTATAAAGTTCGGTAATAGGTTTTTCAGCCGATATAATTAAAGTTACATGGCGCTCGTAAAATTCATCCACTAAAGCAATAAAGCGTCTAGCAGCATCATCATTAGTTTGCCCAAGCTGTTTTACGTTAGAAATAATCACCGTGTTATATAAGCGGCTAATCTCCATGTAATCAACCTGACTACGCGCTGTTTCGCACAATTCACTAAACTCAAACATCACCACGCATTTGGCTACTTTTCGCGTTTTGATTAAACGACCTTCTATCTCTATCGGCTCATCTAATTGTCCAGGCTCTGACGATAGCTTATCGAAGTATTCAAATAGGTTTTTATCCGCTTCTTTATCTAACGGACTATGAAAAATTTCGGCTTGCTCTAAGGTACGCAACCGATAATCAATACCTGAGTCTACATTAACTATTTCTGTATTGAGCTTAACCAGTTCTATAGCAGGGACAAAGCGGGCACGCTGCAAGCCATTTCTGTAAAGCTCATCAGGCACTATATTAGATGTAGCAACAAGTACTATACCCCGTGCAAATAGCGCTTCCATTAAGCCACCTAGCAACATAGCATCGGTAATGTCTTGAACAAAAAACTCATCAAAACAAATTATGTCTGTTTCTGCTTTGAAAGTGTCGGCTATTTTTTCTAATGGATTAGCCGTATTGTTTAGTTTTTTAAGCTCATTATGCACTCGGTGCATAAATCGATGAAAGTGCACGCGCATTTTACGTGTGCCCGGTAGTGATTCGTAAAAAGTGTCAACTAAATAAGTTTTACCACGCCCTACTCCACCCCAAAAGTACAAACCTTTTATAGGCGCAGGTTCATCTTTACTAAATAACTTAGCAAAAAAACCTTTTTGTTTTGGCTTTGCCTGAGTTAGGTCATCGTATAGACGTTGTAAATGGCGCACAGCATTTTCTTGTGCTGCGTCGTGTACAAAGTCATCTCGCTTTAAGTCTTGTTGGTATGTTTGCCAAGGAGTCATATCTATTTACAGTTAAAACACAGTTTAATTTGCAAAGTATATTAACACGCATCATAACTCGGGGTATATTACACTTAGTATGATTTATAATTGAATCAAGCATTCGTTAGTTATTTCCCAAAGGGGTAGTTTTTATGGGCACAGTTATGTGGGTAGGTTTGATTGTTATTGTTGCTGTTGTAGCATTTTTTATTGGCGCATTTGTTACTAAAAAACAATTCAAACAAGATGAATTAAAAGAGCAGGCAGAGCAAGCTGAAAATGCGTTAGAGCAGTATCGTCAAGATGTAGCTGATCATTTAGCGAATACTGGCAAGCTCGTAAATAAAATGAAAGAAAACTATGACCAACTGCTTAGTCACGTTGAAGAAACAAACCAACTTCTTTTAGAAGATAGAAATAAAGCACCAGCAGAACCTTATTTTTCTAAAGAAACAACAGAACAACTACAAGCGTCTTTAAAAGAGCGTCGTTCAGATCGTTCTTCAGCCGCAGCACAACCAGCTGATTATGTATCGGGTGAATCTGGTTTATTTGCTGGTCAAAATAAAGTTTCAGAACATTCTAAAGTATCTTGATGAACTTTTTTTAGACCCCATAGTCTTTAGATATAACAGCTTTGTTGTTTTATCTTAATAAACCAAAAAGGGCTGCTTTTAAAGTAGCCCTTTTTGTTTTTGCTTTATCTTAAGTGGAGTTACCCCTGACTATGAAAATGAAATTATCACTTATCAGCGCAGCTATTTTATCTACAAGCTTATTAATGAACCCTGTAGCGTCTTATGCAAAAATGCCAATTGCAGTAAATGGTCAACAACTACCCACTCTTGCGCCCATGCTAGAGAAAATATCTCCTGGTGTTGTAAGTATCCAAGTTTCAGGCTCTAAAGAAGTACGCCGCCGCGCAGATCCTCTCGAATACTTTTTTGGACAGCAACAGCCTCGTAGTCAAAAACGCCAATTTAGTGGATTAGGTTCTGGGGTCATTATTGATGCTGATGAGGGCTATGTAGTGACTAATAACCACGTAATCCAAGACGCCGAAAAAATGGTAGTTACTCTCGAAGACGGCCGTGAATTTGAAGCAACTAAAATTGGTACTGACACAGAATCAGACATCGCTCTTTTACAAATAGACGCTGATGACTTAACTGAAATCAAACTCGCCAACTCAGATAATTTACGAGTGGGTGACTTTGCGGTTGCGATTGGTAACCCGTTTGGCCTTAGCCATACAGTTACCTCTGGTATTGTTAGTGCCCTTGGTCGAAGTGGTTTAAACATTGAGGGCTACGAAGATTTCATTCAAACCGACGCAGCTATTAACCAAGGTAATTCTGGCGGTGCCTTAGTTAACCTTAATGGTGAGTTGATTGGTATTAATACCGCTATTTTAGGTGCTTCTGGCGGCAACGTGGGCATTGGTTTTGCGATTCCATCTAATATGATGAAAAATCTAGTCGATCAAATTATTGAACATGGTGAAGTGCGTCGAGGCTCGTTAGGCATTTCTGGTCGTCCACTTGATGCTGGACTTGCAAAAGCACAGCAACTTGATGTCAAACAAGGTGCTTATGTAATGCAAGTAATGGACGACACTGCCGCAAGTAAGGCTGGAATTGAAGCTGGTGACGTTATTGTTAGCATAAACGGTGGCGACATTAGTGGCTTTCATGAACTACGCAGCAAAATTGCTACGCTAGGTGAAGGCCGTGAGATAAAACTAGGCATTTACCGCGATGGTAAAATTAAAACAGTGAAAGTAACCCTTGATGGTGCATCAGGTGTTACAGCGACCGGTGAAGAGCTGCATCCTGCATTCCAAGGCGCGACACTTGAAAATGTACAAAAGAATAGTAATAAAGGTGTTGAGGTTACTTCTGTAGACCCTCGCTCACCGTCTGCCCGTGTTGGCCTTGAAGAAGGTGATATTATTATGCAAGTGAATCGTCAACGAGTTGAAACGATTCGCGACATGAATAAAATCATCGACAGTACAAAAGGTAATATAGTACTTGGCGTGCAACGTGGTCGTGAGTCTATATTTATTTTAATTCAGTAATAAATAGCACTATTAATGTAATAAAAATAACAGTGGCACTTGCCGCTGTTATTTTTTTTATGTCATCATAAAGAGATTGCTCACTTACATAATAAGAAAATCGTGCTGAAACTAATAAAATTTATTCTTCCCCCTTTATTTGCAGGCCTAAGTATTGCTTTTTTAGTGGTTTTTTTCAGCCCTAATATGCGAGCGGCTTTACTTCCAAATGTTCCCCTACCAAGCGCAATGAGTTCGAGTCACCTGAGTTTTTCTGATGCAGTTAAACGAGCAGCTCCTTCTGTGGTTACTATTTTTTCAGAAAGTATTTCCAAAGAACCTCGTTATAAAAGAAAAAACACGGTACAAGAGCTAGGCTCTGGCGTCATCATGTCGCAAGACGGTTACATTCTTACCAACTACCATGTTGTTAATAATGCAGATCAAATTATGGTTATTCTAACCGATGGCAGACGCTTTTTTGATGTACAGCTAATTGGTTTTGATACTATTACTGATTTAGCCTTACTTAAAATAAATGCAGATCACCTTCCGGTAATTCCTGTAAATGATAGCTATGTATCCAGTGTAGGCGATGTTGTACTTGCCATAGGTAACCCGCTTAATTTAGGCCAAACAATCACGCAAGGCATTATTAGCGCAACGGGTAAGCAAAAAATTACAGACAGTCCGTACAATAACTTATTGCAAATGGATGCGGCTATTAATGTGGGCAACTCTGGCGGCGCATTAGTTAACTCCAATGGTGATTTAGTCGGTATTACTTCTGCGCAGTTTAAAACGCGTGAGAACTTGAATATTCAAGGAATATTCTTTGCGGTTCCTTACTCACTTGCTAAAAAAGTAATGGGTAAGCTCATTCGTCATGGTCGCGTTGTGCGCGGCTATTTAGGCTTTGAGGGCACAGCAGTAGATAGTACCGGCAAGGAAGTAAACGACAGCCTAACCCCAGTTACTGGCATGCGTATTACTAATTTAGACCCTTTGGGACCAGCATGGCAAGCGGGTATTGAAGAGCAAGATATTGTTATTAAAATTGCAGGGCTTTCGGTAGCAAATCCACAAAAAGTGCTGGAAGAAATAGGTAATACAGAACCAGGTAAAGAAATAGAATTTGAGCTTTACCGGAATGGTAAAATAGAAAAAATCATGGTGGTGGTAGCTGAGCTTGAAACAAAGCTTTAATAAAGAATAATACCAACTTTCATAAATCGTCAATAAAAAGGTCGGATAGCAATTTGCGTATCCGACCTTTTTAAAATAGCTTAGCTAGTTAAATATCTACTTAACTACTTCGACGTTTAATATTTGCACCCAACGCACTTAGCTTATCTTCAATGCGCTGATAGCCTCTATCAACGTGATAAATACGGTCAACAACCGTTTCACCCTGTGCCACTATACCCGTTAAGATTAAGCTAGCTGAAGCGCGTAGGTCGGTTGCCATCACTTGCGCGCCCGTTAGGCTCTCAGTCTCACCACAAATTGCGGTATGCCCTTCTAAACGAATATTAGCACCCATACGCTGTAACTCAGGTACATGCATAAAACGGTTTTCAAAAATCGTTTCCGTAATCGTTGCACTACCATTTGCTACTACATTTAATGCTGTAAACTGAGCTTGCATATCCGTAGGAAAACCTGGGTGTGGAGCTGTTTTAATATTCACGGCTCTCAGTTCTCGGCCACGCATATCAAGATAAATACTGTCGTTATGTACTTCTAAGTGTGCATTTGTTGCGCGTAGCTTTTCAATCACAGGCTCAAGAGAATGAAAGTCAGTGTTTTTACAAAGTACTTCACCTCCTGCCATTGCTGCAGCGACTAAAAATGTACCTGTTTCTATTCTGTCTGGTAAAATGCTGTGCTCACAGCCTGCTAAACGCTCAACGCCTTCAACTTCAATGCGGCTAGTGCCTGCACCCGTAATTTTAGCGCCCATAGCAATTAAGCAGTTAGCTAAATCAATTATTTCGGGCTCGCGTGCAGCATTATCAAGTATGGTTTTACCATCAGCGAGGGCTGCTGCCATCAATAGATTTTCGGTAGCGCCTACGCTTACCATTTCCATAAAGATTTCAGCGCCTTTTAAGCGACCGTTTACCTTGGCATTAATATAACCATTTTCAACGTTTATTTGTGCGCCCATGCGTTCCAAACCTTGAATATGTATATCAACAGGGCGAGCACCAATAGCACACCCACCAGGTAAAGACACTTGAGCTTCACCAAAACGTGCAACTAAAGGGCCTAATGCAAGTACAGAGGCACGCATTTGCTTAACTAAGTCGTATGGCGCTAATGTTTTATTGACCGTTGCGCCGTCAATCACTAGCGTATCGCCGTGCCAATTAACTTCAGCGCCTAGAGTTTTTAATAAGGCTTCTGTGGTCACTATATCGCGAAGACGCGGTACATTAGTAAATGTACTTTTTCCATCAGCTAATAATGAAGCAAACAAAATAGGAAGTGCGGCATTTTTAGCGCCAGAAATAGTCACTTCACCAGCAAGTGAAGTACCACCTTGAATTACAAATTGATCCATTAAGAGGCCCTATTTATTGCGGTAAAATAAATTTTTGTTCACGCTTCCACTCTACAGGAGTAAATGCACGAATAGATACTGCGTGAATTGTGCCATCTGAAATTGTATTCATTAATGGGCCATAAACTAGCTGCTGCTTTTTAACTCGGCTTAAACCGTCAAAGCATTCACCTACTGCAACAACTTCATAATGACTACCATTGGCTTTTACATGTACTTCAGCTAATTGAAGTTCTTCGCGTAATAATGTTTCGACTTGGCTAGTTTCCATAACTCTCACTCAAATAGGGTTGTAACCTGACCCAATTGCATTAAATTTTGCAATTGCTCAGGTAGGTTTTGCAATTCAAGGCGAATGCCTTGCTGCTTTAATTCTGCAAAAGAGTGAATTAACCAAGCTAAGCCCGCTGTGTCAACCCTAGATACACCACTTAGGTCGAAATAGATGATTTTATGCTTGGTTAATAGCTTGTTGTTCAGAAGCTGTTCATCGCCAATTGAATTTCGAGTAAGCTCACCGTTTACTCGAAAATGTTGTCCATCAACTTGGCTTATTGCCAATTTAGTCATTCGAGTTACTGCCTCTAAACTGAACTGGTAGCTGACTCTTTTGCTCTAAAAGGTTACTTACATTATCAATACCTTGCTGACGCAAAATACCTTGTAGCTCACTTTGTTTTGCGTCTAGTAAACTAATACCTTCAGCAATCATATCGTACGCGCGCCATTCACCATCACGGTCTTCGCGTACTTTAAAATCGATTCTGATATCAGGTTTACCATCTTCAATAATTTTAGTTTTAACGACAACGACATCTTTGCCTTTAAATGCTTGTTCTGCACCAAACTCAACTTTCTGGTTTGTATATTGAGTGAATACACCTGCATAAGTAGCAACTAAATACTCTCTAAACACACCAATAAAGCGTTGAATTTCTTTAATTGCTTTGGCTTTTTCAGCTTCGTCGGTAATTGCACGTACTTTAGATACTTCACTACCTAGTACGCGAAGTGCTGCATATTTGTAGTCGATATAAGGCATTAATTCTTCTTCAACGATTACGCGAAGATGCTCTTGATTTTTAACAATTAATGGCTGATCTTTTTTAATACGTGCAAATGTATTATCGGCAACTTGGCGTACCATTTTATTTGGATCGATTAATTTCACATCTGCTGCACTTACGCTTTGAGTTAGCGTCATTGTGCCAATTGCTACAATAGCTAAAAACTTTTTCAACATAATAATTACTCACTACCTTGGTTGAATAAAAACTGCCCGATTAATTCTTCAAGTACAATGGCAGACTTAGTGTCAGTAATTGAATCGCCATCACCTAGTGCTTTGCTTTCCACACCAAATAAATCGTCAATTGCTTCATCTTGCTTGTTCTCAGTCACTGTTTCGCCTAAACAACGTTGCTTAGCCGAATCTGGAGAAATGACAGGGTGAATACCTAAGTACTGCTCACCTAAAATACCCGACGTTAAAATAGAGATTGAGCTTGTGTCTGAAAAGCGACATAAATACTGTGCATCAATGGTCATGTTTACCACTGGTAAAAACTCTTGTGGGTGTACATAAATTGATTCAACACGACCAATTACAACACCACCTACTTTTACCGGCGCACGCGCTTTTAATGAGCCAATATTTTCAAACTTGGCATTAAGCGTATATGTTTCGCCAGAGCCACTAATACCTGAATTGGCAACTTTAAGTGCGAGCATCGCAAAAGCTAAAATGCCAAGTGCTACAAAAAAACCAACTAAAATTTCTAATTTCCGTGAATTCATTATCTATACCCTATTAGCTGGTAAACATTACCGCTGTCAAAATAAAGTCAAAACCTAAAACTGCTAATGACGAATGAACAACCGTTTCGGTGGTTGCTTTGCTGATCCCTTCTGAGGTCGGCACACAGTCATATCCTTTATAAAGCGCAATCCAGGTCACCACTATGGCGAATACAAAACTCTTAATAATACCGTTTAGTATGTCTTGCTGAAACGACACTTGTGATTGCATGATTGACCAAAAACTACCTGTATCAACCCCCAGCCAATCTACACCCACTAAATGAGCGCCTATGATTGCTACGGCTGAAAATATCAATGCAAGCAATGGCATGCTTATAAAACCCGCCCAAAAGCGCGGTGCAATAATACGTTTTAGCGGATCGATTGCCATCATCTCAAGTGATGAAAGTTGCTCTGTTGCTTTCATTAAGCCAATTTCAGCAGTCAATGCGCTACCTGCGCGTCCTGCAAATAGTAATGCAGTAACAACCGGGCCCAGTTCTCGCAATAAACTCAGTGCCACTAACGGCCCTAAACTATCCTCAGCGCCATAACCAACTAATACGGTGTAACCTTGTAGAGCCAACACCATGCCGATAAACAAACCCGACACCATAATAATCAGCAACGATTGCGAACCGACCATATAAAGTTGGCGAACAAGTAACGGTGTGCCTTTTTTAAAATTAGGAACATGCGCAAGCGCACTAAATAGCATATAAGCCGAACGGCCAAGAGCCGCAAAACGTCCTAGCGTTTTATGCCCTAGCTTTTGAAATAAATCCAACATTATGCTTTTTCTCCAAGCAGTTCATCTGCATAAGCTTGAGCCGGAAAATGAAATGGTACTGGACCATCCGACAAGCCTTTTAAAAACTGTTGAACTAAAGGAGATTCATGATTGCGCATTTCATCAGGAGTACCACAACCAATTACACCTTGATCGGCGATAATTATAACGTGATCGGCAATACTCATTACCTCTGTCACATCGTGTGTAACAATTAAAGACGATAAACCCAATACTTCGTTAAGCGACTTAATTAGCTTAACCAATACGCCCATCGAAATAGGATCTTGTCCTGCAAATGGTTCATCGTACATGATTAGCTCTGGATCAAGTGCTATAGCGCGCGCAAGTGCAGCACGTCTTGCCATACCGCCCGATAACTCAGAGGGCATTAAATCTTTAGCGCCACGTAGCCCAACCGCTTGCAATTTCATTAATACAACTAATCGGATAAGGTCTTCACTTAGCTTTGTGTGCTCTCTTATAGGAAACGCAATATTGTCAAATACCGACATATCAGTAAACAGCGCACCACTTTGAAAAAGCATGCTCATTTTAGTACGTGCTTCGTATAACTCTTTACGAGACATTTTAGGAATGCTGCCACCTTCAAATAAAATATCACCTGAATCTGGTTTAAGCTGACCACCAATTAAACGCAACATAGTGGTTTTGCCAATTCCGCTTGGCCCCATGATCGCAGTAATTTTACCTTTAGGAACGCTAAAACTCATATTTTTATATATAGTTCTATTGCCTCTCGAAAAGCTAACATCCTTGACTTCTACTATTGATTGCGACAAGTCGCTCTCCATAAAAATGTTCACTAGTGCACCTATTTTAAAGCTTTTTTGTCAAAGATGGAAAAAACAATTCGTAAGATTTTGTAATACACCCATGAAAAGGATTATAAGACTCGCTCAAAACAGCTTAACCCCGGCTTAAATTTTTAAATTAGCTGTTTAAAAGCAGTATTGTTACGTAGTTGACCTTACTCTTTTATTTATACTTTCATCTTGGCTTTTGTTACTATTCGCGCCATCCGTATTTTGTATAACTGGCTTAACACAATGGTTACCTCGTTTGTTATTTTAATTCTTGGTTTTGCAGCTCTTGTTTGGAGTGCAGACAGGTTTGTTTATGGCGCTGCGGCTCTTGCTAAAAACTTTGGTGTACCTACACTTATTGTTGGTCTAACCGTGGTAGCTATGGGCTCTTCAGCACCCGAAATGATGGTTTCTGCCTCTGCCGCTCTGGCTAATAAAACCGACACAGCGGTTGGCAATGCTGTTGGCTCTAATATTACAAACATTTTACTTGTGTTAGGTATCACTGCTCTATTTCGCCCTCTTTCAGTTTCATCTAGTACGTTAAAACGTGAAATGCCATTAGTGATGCTCGTATCTTTAGTTACTTGGTATGTGTTCTCAGATAACTACTTTTCATTTAATGAAGGTGTTGCACTTTTGGTTGGCTTTATCGTATTCATCGGTGGGTTAATTATTGTATCTATGCGTGCGAAAAACCAAGATGATCCATTTGTCTCAGAAGCCTGCGACGACGTACCTAACGATGTACCTACGAAAAAAGCGGTATTTTGGTTAGTTGTCGGCATGATACTCCTACCTGTTAGCTCTCATTTTTTAATAGGTTCGGCTGTCGATATTGCTAAATACTTCGGCTTAAGCGACCTAGTCATTGGCTTAACAATTATTGCCATCGGTACTAGTTTGCCTGAACTTGCCGCTTCGGTTGCAGGTGTACTTAAAAATGAAGATGATTTAGCACTAGGTAATATTGTTGGCTCAAACATATTTAATATTCTAGCGGTATTACCACTTGCCGGTATTATTAACCCTTCTGCCATTGACCCATCATTAGTAAGCCGAGACGTATTAATTATGATTGGCGCAACACTTGCTCTTATTATTATGTCATTGAACTTTAGAGGCACCCAACGTATCAATAGAGTAGAAGGCGGCTTATTGCTAATAGCGTTTTTGGGTTACCAAGGGTATATTTTTAGTCAAGTAGGGTAAATGATGGCAACGCTAAATTTTATTGAACAAGGCCTTCGCGTTTTAGATGTTGAGCGCCAAGCACTTAGTGATATTGCACAATATGTAGATGAAAACTTTCATAACGCGTGCCAATTAATGTACGACTGCGAAGGCCGTATTATTGTCATTGGTATGGGTAAGTCAGGTCATATTGGCAATAAAATAGCGGCAACCCTTGCAAGTACTGGCAGTCCAGCATTTTTTGTTCACCCTGGTGAAGCAAGTCATGGTGATTTAGGTATGATCACTAAAAATGACGTGGTTATGCTTATTTCCAATTCAGGGGAGACCAGCGAAGTTTTAAATATCATTCCGGTTTTAAAACGACTTGGTGCCAAAATGATAGCGATGACTGGCAATACGCAATCAACCATGGCGACCCTTGCTAATGTACATGTGTGTATTAAAGTAGAAAAAGAAGCCTGTTCATTGGGTCTAGCTCCTACATCAAGTACCACTGCAACGCTTGCGATGGGCGATGCCATGGCAGTTGCATTATTAGAAGCTCGCGGGTTTACAGCTGATGACTTCGCGCTATCTCACCCAGGTGGTAGTTTAGGCAAGCGTTTATTACTTACTTTAAAAGATGTTATGCACAGCGGCGCAAATACACCTATTATTAGCGTTTCACAAACAGTTAAAGACGCCCTCATTGAAATGTCTGCTAAAGGTTTAGGTATGACAGCCATTGTTGATGAAAATCAGCAGCTCGTGGGATTATTTACCGATGGCGATTTGCGTCGTATTTTAGAGCAAAGAATTGATATTCATACAACACAAATAGATGTTGTTATGACTAAGTCATGTACTACGGCTACACAAGATATTTTAGCCGCTGAAGCGCTTAACATTATGGAACACAAACGTATAAATGGCTTAATCGTCGTCAATGAGAAAAACCAACCTATTGGCGCATTAAACATGCAAGACCTATTAAAAGCAGGAGTATTATAAATGCAATTTGAAGAACTCTATCAACCGCTGAGCGATGATGCAAAAGCACGCGCTAAAAAAGTAAAGCTACTTATATGCGATATTGATGGTGTATTTTCTGATGGCCGTATTTATCTTGGTAATCAAGGTGAAGAGCTAAAAGCATTTAATACAAAAGATGGTTTTGGCATTAAAGCGCTTATAAACAGTGGCTTTGAAGTGGCTGTAATTACTGGTCGTCTTTCACAAATAGTGCAACAACGTATGAGCAGCTTAACCGTACAGCATATTTATCAAGGCCAAGAAAATAAGCTCATTGCCTATCAAGAATTAAAAGACAAACTCAACCTTAGCGATGAACAAATTGCTTATATCGGTGATGATGGTCCTGACATGCCCGTTATGGAATTAGTCGGCTTTGCTGTTGCAGTAAATGATGCCCATCCACTTATTAAACGTTTATCACACTATGTAACGCAAATGCCTGGCGGCTTTGGTGCAGTAAGAGAGCTCACCGACTTACTTATGCTTGAAAATGGTAAAGCATTGACTACACAAGGCACTAGTTCATGAATGCAGCGCGCATAATATTAAGCGTTTTATTCATTAGCTGTATGGTTTGGCTTTGGTACCCTTATTTTACACAAACAAATATTGTGCCTCAGACTGAGCCTGAAGTTATTGCCAAGCCTGATTACATAGCCATTGAACTCAAACAAACAGCCTATGACGAACAAGGTAAAATTAGCCACAAAGTCACTGCGGCTAAAATGGAGCTATATCAACAATTAGGTTTTACGTTTTTTGAAAAACCTATTTTTACTTTATATAACGAAAAGCAAACGTGGCAAATAAATGCAGACGAAGCAACATTATACGAAGACAAACAATTAATTTTAGAAGGCAATGTGGTTGCCAAAAACTTAACCGATAACGCCATGATAGACAAAATCAATGCTGATAATATTCAGGTAGATATAAAGCTATTAACAATGCGTTCGGAGCAACCCGTTATCATCACTGGACCCAATTTAAAAATCACTGGTAAAGGCCTAGAAGCCGACTTAAAAACCGAAGTGATAAAACTAATTAACCATACGCGAACCATATATTATGACCAATAAAATATTAAAATCACTTATTATTCCTACACTTATACTAGCGTTTAATAGTAGTGCTGCCGAGCAAAACACGCAACCGACTGCAAATCAAATTTCAATAAGCGCCGATAAGCAAGAAGGTCAATTAAAAGCTAATGTCGGGATTTTTGAGAAAAATGTTGAAATTATTCACGGTAATCGCCGTATCACAGCCGACCGCTTAGAAGTACATAAACGCGATGAACTTGGTGATAATAAACAATTATTAATTGCTACAGGTAGCCCTGCGCACTTTGAAGAAAAGCAATCAGATGGCACGACTATGAGCGCCAGTGCTGACGAAGTACGTTATGATGTATCTAAGCGTTTTTTAACGCTTGTTGGTAATGCACAAGTATCGCAAGCGGGACAAAAAATAAATGCTAAAAGCATTACCTACGATATAGAGCAGCAGCTAATCAGTGCCGAAAAAGATGAAAACTCAACTGACCGCGTTCACACAATTTTAGTGCCAATCGAGACTAAAAAAAGTAAAAAAAGCGACAAAGGTCAACCATGAGCACATTAAAAGCAGAGCTATTAGCAAAGAGCTATAAAGGCCGTGAAGTTGTAAAAAACGTCGGCCTTGAAGTCAAAGCTGGCAGTATTGTTGGCTTACTTGGCCCTAACGGCGCAGGTAAAACCACCACGTTTTATATGATAGTAGGACTTGTACCTAGCGACAAAGGTAAAATATCGATAGACGATAACGATATTACTCTTTTACCTATGCATAGTCGTGCTAGATTAGGCATTGGCTACTTACCGCAAGAGTCTTCAATATTCAGAAAGCTGACTGTTTATCAAAACTTAATGGCCATTTTAGAAACGCGCAAAGAGTTAAATAAACAAGCTAGAGAAGACACTCTCGATAAATTATTAGATGAATTTAGCATACAACACATTCGTGATAGCCAAGGTATGGCATTGTCGGGTGGCGAACGTCGTCGTGTGGAAATAGCACGTGCGCTGGCAGCAGATCCTAAATTTATATTACTAGATGAACCATTTGCAGGTGTTGACCCGATTTCGGTATTAGACATAAAGAAAATAATAGAACATCTCAAAAATCGTGGGATTGGTGTATTAATTACCGATCATAACGTAAGAGAAACCCTTGATGTTTGTGAAAAAGCCTACATTGTTTCTCATGGGGAGCTGATTGCATCAGGTACTCCAGAACACGTATTAAATGATAAAACAGTACGCGATGTTTACTTAGGCGAGCAATTTAGGCTGTAACATTTACGCCATGTCTTTAAGCATCTGCTAGTATTAATTATAACAACATAAAAGGATTGTTAGAGATACATGAGGCAATCACTACAGCTGCGCATGGGCCAGCAACTTACAATGACTCCACAGTTGCAACAAGCTATTCGTTTGTTGCAACTCAGTACATTGGATCTCCAGCAAGAAATACAAGAAGCTCTCGACAGCAACCCGCTATTAGAGGTTGAAGAAGCAGACTATTCCGAAGACGCTGCAGGTAAAAACGAGCAAAAAGCAGATACAGATGACATAACTGTTAGCGCATCTGCCGATGATGCTCCAAGCGAATATGAACAAGATAGTGGTGAAGCACTTGCAAAAGACACGCTAAGTGACGACATGGCTATGGATGTTAGTTGGGATGAGTACATGAGTGCCGCCCCAGCAGCATCATCGGGTCCGATGCCTGAAGACGAATCAATATACCAAGGTGCCTCTACTGAAACGCTCCATGAGTATTTAATGTGGCAGTTACAACTAACGCCATTTAGCCCTACAGACGAAGCTATTGCTATTGCTATTGTAGAAGCCGTCGATGATTCAGGTATTTTAACACTAAGCTGCGAAGAGATTTTAGAAAGCTTTAATCAAGAAAACGAAGATGATAACGAAGTCGAACTTGATGAAATTGAAGCTGTATTAAAACGCATCCAACTGTTTGATCCTGTTGGTATTGCTGCACGTAGTTTACAAGAGTGTTTGTGTATTCAGCTTAACCAGTTTGATAAAGAAACACCTTACATTAATGAAACAAAAATGATTTTAACCGAGCATATTGATTTATTAGCTGCTCGTGACTATCGTACATTAATGAAGAAAACTAAGCTCAAAGAAGAAGAGCTTAAAGAAGTAATGACATTAATACATACTCTTAGCCCTAAACCTGCAGATACTATTGTAAGAGAAGAATCTGAGTATGTTATTCCTGATGTGTCAGTTAAAAAAATTAAAGGCCGCTGGGTTGTTGAGTTAAACCCAGATAGCATGCCTAAAATTCGTGTTAATAGCCAATACGCGGCAATGTCTCGCACTGTAAAATCCAGTGGTGACAGCCAGTTTATTCGCTCGCATTTACAAGAAGCTAAATGGTTTATTAAAAGCTTAGAAAGTAGAAACGACACGCTATTAAAAGTAACAAATTGTATTGTTAAGCAACAACAAGGCTTTTTTGAACACGGTCCTGAAGCCATGAAACCAATGGTTTTAAATGATGTTGCTGAAATGGTAGAAATGCACGAATCAACAATTTCGCGCGTAACAACCCAAAAGTATATGCACACACCCCGTGGTATATTTGAGCTTAAATATTTTTTCTCAAGCCATGTAAGCACCGAAAACGGTGGTGAATGTTCATCTACAGCAATCCGTGCGCTTATCCGAAAATTAATCGCAGCAGAAAACTCAGCAAAACCATTGAGTGATAGCAAAATAGCGGATATATTGGCTGAGCAAGGAATTAAAGTAGCGAGACGTACAATCGCAAAATACCGCGAATCTCTGGCTATTCCACCGTCAAATCAACGTAAAAGTTTGATTTAAGACGCAAAAAAAGAGGGTAATGCTTATGCAACTAAACTTAACTGGTCGTCACGTAGAATTAACCGATTCACTAAGAGACTATATTAATACCAAATTTGCGAAGCTAGAAAGACACTCTGATCATATTAATAATGTTCATGTCATTCTCGATGTAGAAAAATTAAATCAAAAAGCAGAAGCCACCATACACGTAAGCGGTGCTGAGCTATTTGCCTCTACAGAACATCAAGATATGTATGCCGCCATTGACTCGTTGATCGACAAGCTCGATCGACAAGTAATTAAACACAAAGAGAAGCTTGCTCGACACTAATATGATGAAATTAAGCTCACTTATATGCCAGGACTGCAGCAAAGCTGCGGTCCTTTTTAATAGCAAAAAAAGAATTTTAGAGTTCATTAGCGAACTTGCTCACGACAAACTTCCGTATTTACCGCAACAAGATATTCTTAATGCTTTAATGAGCAGAGAGAAACTCGGTAGTACAGGTATAGGGCGTGGCATTGCCATTCCTCATGGAAGAATGAGCGGTGCAGAAGAGCCTTTGGCTTTAGTACTCGTTAGCGAAACTCCAATAAATTTTGATGCAATCGATAATCGCCCTGTTGATATTTTCGTCGCACTCATCGTACCAGATGGCGATAACCAGCAGCACTTAAAGACTCTAGCAACCATTGCTGATAAACTAAACAACAAAGATTTTTGTAAACAGTTACGCAGTGCAAAATCAGATACTGAGCTTTACCAAGTTATTGTCAATCAATCATAGTTTTATAAAGGGTGTTAAATGGAGTTAATTATCATAAGCGGCCGTTCTGGTTCTGGAAAGTCGGTTGCTTTACGCGTTGTAGAAGATTTAGGTTATTATTGCGTAGATAATATTCCAGTTAACTTGCTTCCTTCATTAGTTCGCAGTGTGTCTGATAGCTACGATAAAATTGCTGTTAGCATTGATGTGCGTAACATCCCTAAACAACAAGATGAATTTAACGATATTCTTGAATACTTGCCTGGCTTTGCAAAACCTACGTTATTTTATTTAGATAGCGACGATCAAACATTGATCAAACGTTTTTCTGAAACTCGTAGATTACACCCACTATCAATTGACTCGTTGCCTCTTGATTTAGCCATCAAAAAAGAAAAAGAATTACTTGATGTATTAATCACCCGCGCCGACTTTATGATAGACACGACTGATTTGAGTGTTCATCAACTTGCTGAATCTATTCGTGAAAAGATTTTAGGTAAAAAAGATAAGCAACTGATTGTCACGTTTGAATCGTTTGGTTTTAAATACGGTATACCAAAAGAAGCAGATTACGTATTTGATGCACGCTTTTTACCCAATCCACATTGGGAACCTGAATTAAAACCTTTAAATGGGTTAGATCAACCTGTTAAAGATTATTTGGCCAATCACAGCATAGTGCAAAAATTCACATGGCAAATTCAAACATTTGTACAAACATGGTTACCGCACTTAGAGCGAAATAACCGCAGTTATTTAACCATTGCTATTGGGTGTACAGGCGGACAACATCGCTCTGTATATTTAGCGCAAACTATTGGTGAAAGTTTTGCAATGACACATCCCAATGTGAAAATTCGCCATCGCGAACAAGAAAAATAATATAGCTGAATAATCACCTGTTCAGCTTAGGTAGAGTAAGTTATGCATTGTGAAGACACTTTTTTAATAAAAAACAAATTAGGATTGCACGCCAGAGCAGCCACCGTGCTTGCCCAATTGGCAGTGCAGTTTGATGCGACAATTACATTATTTCAAGATGACAAAGAAGCTGCAGGCGATAGCGTACTTGCACTAATGTTACTTGAAAGTAGCCAAGGCAAAGAAGTAAAAGTTGTATGTAAAGGCCCCGATTCTGAGCAAGCTTTACATGCTGTTGGAGAATTAATAGCACAACGTTTTAATGAACAAGAATAAACAGTTATAAAAATAATGCTCGCATTACTAATGCCCCAACTAAAACAGATATATAAAATAAATACGGTTAGTGACGCCAGTTAACTCACCTCTCCCCATAAAGTAATATAAAAATTTATAAAGGACGCCAATGCCTGAAGCTTTTGAACAAGATTACCCACTACAGCAACTAAAACAGGTGACTAAGTCACTCAATAGTGGTCAATTTGTTCAAGTTAGGCGCATGCTCGCAAAAACAGCTCCTTGTGATACCGCATTATTATTAGAATCATCACCACATAAAATTCGCCGACTCCTTTGGCAGTTGGTTGATCCTGATGTGCAAGGTGATGTTCTTGAAGAACTCTCAGAAGATGTTCGTTTAGGCATTATTGCCCAAATGGAACCTAAGCACATTGCAGCCGCAACAGAAGATATGGGCCACGATGACTTAGGTGAAGTATTACGTAGTCTGCCAGACACCGTCTATAAAGACGTTGTTAGCGCGATGGACATTCAAGACCGTGAACGTGCAACACAAGCACTTTCGTATCAAGAGCGTTCTGCTGGCGCGCTAATGAACACCGATACGGTGACCATTCGCCCTGACGTTACGCTTGATGTTGTACTTAGATATATTAGGCTACGTGGCGAGTTACCAGAAGGTACCGATGACTTGTACGTTGTTGATAAGCATAACTGCTTTATAGGCGCTTTATCGCTAAGTACATTATTAACTAACCCGCCAGAAAAAATTGTTCGCGATTTAATGGATGAAGATTGTGAATCAATTCCAATCTCAATGGATGAAAGTGAAGTCGCGCAATTATTTGAACGTCATAATTGGATATCGGCCCCCGTAGTTGATGATAACGATCAGCTCCTTGGTCGTGTCACTATCGATGACATCGTTGACGTAATCCGAGAAGATGCTGAGCATAGTTTATTGGGCTTAGCCGGCCTTGATGATGAAGAAGATACCTTTGCGCCAGTACTAAAAAGCTCTAAAAAACGCTCAGTTTGGTTAGGTGTCAACTTACTAACTGCACTTGCAGCTGCTTTTGTAGCTAGCTTTTTTGAAGGCACTTTAGATGTTTTACCTATTTTAGCTGTACTTAACGGTATTGTCCCTTCTATGGGCGGTGTTGCAGGTAGCCAATCATTAACGCTTGTTATTCGTGGTATTGCGGTAGGTCATATAAATCAAACAAACCAACGTTTCTTGATGATGAAAGAGCTTGCTATTGGCGCGTTAAACGGTGTTTTGTGGTCGTTGTTAATAGCAGGTGTTATTGCCCTATGGCAGTGGGACTTTATGCTTGGTGGCGTACTCGCCTTCGCTATGTTTATGAACTTAGTGGTGGCAGGTGTTGCTGGTGCGAGTATCCCTATTATTCTTAAAAGAATGAATATAGACCCAGCACTTGCAGGGAGTGTGGTGCTAACCACGGTGACAGATATTGTGGGTATATTCGCCTTTTTAGGTACTGCTACTTGGTTGCTGGTTTAAATTAGAAACCTTTGCAAATAACTAAAGTAAAAAACACTTAGGGTAAAGCTGCAACTATGACAACGGATACCAAAAATAAAAAAGACACACCTAACAAAACGCCAAAACAAAAAGGCCTATCAATATTAAAAAGTGTGTTGATATATGGTTTCATATTTTTCGTAATTTATAACGCTGTCAATTGGTGGCGACAACCTGTTATGCCAGCAAATCCTCAATTACAATTAATAGATTATAAAGGGCAAAACATTGATTTAGCAGCAATGAGCCAAGATAAACCAACACTTGTCTATTTTTGGGGAACTTGGTGCCCTATTTGTAGTATTACCTCCCCTGCCATAAACGAACTCGCAAACGAGAATAACTACCCTATCGTGAGCATCGCAGTAAAATCAGGTTCGGATCAAAAGCTACATGAGTATCTAAATGATCATGGCTACAGTTTTATCACTGTCAACGATCAACACGGTGAGATATTTGCCGATTGGCAAGGGCAAGTCACGCCATCTTATATAATCTTAAAAGATAATAAAATGACGCAAGGGCTAACAGGCATTCAGCCGTTATGGTCACTTAAATTACGTTTGTGGTTATCATCAACGTTTTAAGAAAAAACTAACTGCAAGTATATAGACACTAAATACGTGCTATCTCAAGAGGGGTTTCTAAAAGCTCGCTCTTTATCACCTACAATAATATAGATAATAAAGAGCAAGGTTTACTTAATTTACGCATGAAAAGGGCTTAAAAACCCTTGGCGTAATTAAACTAATCTACTAGTTATTAATAGATTGAATCACTAACGTGTACTTTGACGATTACCGCCTACTTTTGGTTTAGTGTTTGCCTTTTTAAATTGGCTAAAACCGGTATGTCGCGTTAGTGCCGGACGTCCGCCTTTACTGCCACCTTTACCTGCTTTTTCATCACGCCCTTCTTCAGGCACTAAACAGTTAGGCCCTTTACCAATTAAATTAGCTTTACCCAGTTTACGCAGTGCTTCACGTATCATCGGCCAACCTGCTGCATCATGGTAACGTAAAATAGCTTTATGTAATCTACGTTGGCGAGCACCTTTAGGTACTGGAACAACTTCTGTATTGTTTTTTATATTACGTAAAGAGTTCATTTCTGTGTGGTAAATAGTCGTCGCATTAGCCATCGGTGATGGGTAAAAATTTTGTACCTGATCAAGCTTAAAGTCGTTTGATTTAAGCCATAAAGCCATGTTTACCATGTCTTCATCTTTTGTCCCTGGGTGAGCAGATATAAAGTAAGGAATTAAATACTGCTTTTTACCGGCTTCTTTAGAATACTTATCAAATAATTCTTTAAATTGATCGTACGCCCCCATACCTGGTTTCATCATTTTTGATAATGGACCATCCTCTGTATGCTCTGGCGCTATTTTTAAGTAGCCACCTACATGATGCGTTACTAATTCTTTAACGTAACGCGGGTCGCGTACAGCTAAGTCGTAACGAACTCCAGAAGCAATCAATACCTTTTTGATACCCTTAACTTCACGTGCTTTTTTATATAAGTCTATTGTTGGCGTATGATCTGTATCCATATGCTTACAAATTTCAGGATACACACATGATAAACGTCTACAGGTACTTTCTGCCTTTTTGCTCGTACAACGCAGTTTATACATATTTGCAGTTGGACCACCTAAATCAGAAATAACACCAGTAAAACCGGGTACTTTATCTCTAATCTGTTCAATTTCTTCAATAATTGATTCTTGCGAACGGCTTTGAATAATACGCCCTTCATGCTCCGTAATTGAGCAAAACGAACACCCACCAAAACAACCGCGCATAATATTAACTGACGTTTTTATCATGTCGTAAGCAGGAATTTTAGAGTCGCCGTAACTTGGGTGAGGAATACGCTGATACGGTAAACCAAACACAGCATCCATCTCATGTGTTTCTAATGGGTATGCTGGCGGGTTTACCCAAATAGAACGATCGCCGTGTCGCTGAAACAGTGCTCTTGCACAACCAGGATTTGTTTCTTGATGTAGAATACGCGAAGCGTGGGCGTATAAAGGTTTGTTAACACTTACTTGCTCATAAGCAGGTAACTTAACGTAAGTTTTTTCCCATGGCTTAGGTCGCGCAGGCTGAACCATAATTGGTTTTGCAGCTTCTGCTTTTAAATCTATACCGGCTTGTTTAAATTCAGATTTACTACAGCCAACATCATCCGCGCCGTATGGATTTGGAATTGGGTCGATTTTACCAATTTTATCTATAGCCGTAGAGTCACTTCCACGCCAACCTGGTAAAGGTTCTCTTCTGATAACAGCCGTGCCGCGAATATCTTGAATAGTATCCATTGTTTCGCCTGCGGCAATACGGTGTGCAACTTCAACTAACGGACGCTCTGCGTTACCGTAAATTAAAATATCAGCTTTTGCATCAAACAAAATACTACGACGTACTTTTTCTTGCCAATAGTCGTAATGAGCTATACGACGAAGGCTGGCTTCAATACCGCCAATAACAATTGGGATACCTTTGTATGCTTCACGGCATTTTTGCGAGTAAATCATTACGGCGCGATCTGGACGTTTACCACCTACGTTATCTGGCGTGTAAGCATCATCGTGGCGCATACGCTTTTCAGCTGTATAGCGATTGATCATCGAATCCATGTTGCCAGCTGTTACACCAAAAAATAAATTCGGTCTGCCTAGTTCCATAAATGCATCTTTAGAGTCCCATGCTGGCTGGGCAATAATACCCACTCTAAAGCCTTGCGCTTCAAGTACACGGCCAATTACCGCCATACCAAAACTAGGATGATCGACGTACGCGTCGCCACTAATTATTATTATGTCGCAGCTATCCCAGCCAAGTGCATCCATTTCTTCACGTGTAGTTGGTAAAAATGGCGCGGTGCCATAACATTCAGCCCAGTATTTAGGGTATGAAAATAAGGCGCGCTTAGCTTTGAGTGTGCTCATAATTGTGGCCGTAGAATAACAAAAGGCGCGAATTATACCCTACTAAATTGTTTATATATACAAAGTAGTCAAAGCATATCGCGCCTTAAATTCTAAATCGTTCATTATCTTGAATAATAAAAATAGCCTTTGTTAAGCGTTTATTTATAAGTTCGATTTTTAAAATAAGTATGCATACATAAAACACTCCCCAAATCTTTAAGTAATTTTACTGATTCTATGCTTCACATCTTATTGGTTCATTTTACAAAACCAAGAAATGTAGAATCAAAACTTTCAACAAGTGTATTTATTTCATAGCTTCATTAAAAATATAGCTCTAACAGTATTCATGCAACTAAGTAACAATTAATAAATTATTTTTGGTTTATAATCTAATTCATACTATAGTCCATTAATAAAAGTTGTTGTATTTTAGCTCAAAAAACGAATAAAGGTGTGCTTATTAAGCTATTAAAAATATTAATTAAAGGCGTACTGTTATTACTATTAGTACTCGTACTGATAGGGCTGATACTCCCTCAAAGCTATAGTGTGAATAAAACAATTGAAATCAATGCAAATATAGAAGTAGTAAAGCCGCTTGTCACCGACTTTAGTCAATGGCAAAAATGGTCTCCGTGGGAAAAAGTAGACTCCAGCATACGCTTTACTTTGGGCGAACCCAGTTCTGGCTTAGGGGCTCATCAGTCTTGGAAAGGGAAATGGGGTTATGGTGAAATGATCATAACTTCGGTAAGCCAAAATAAGGTCAGCTTTAACATACTTTTAAATGCTGAACATATTATCAGAGGAACATTTAATTTTAGTGAGCAAAACGGTATTGTTACTTTAATATGTAATATTGAAGGGCAAACAACCACTCCTTTAATATCTGGCTACACCGCAATTTTGAGCGAGTATGTGCTGCGCAATACAGTGTCTCTGGGATTAAATAACCTTAAAACTGTTGCTCAGCTTAGTCATTCACAAAGGACAATGCACAGCCATGACAATCAAAACAGCACAGGCGAGAATTAATCTTGCCAACATCATCGAATCCTTACTTGGTTACCCTATAACAAAAGTAGGTAATAACGGTGTACTACCTACTAATGAGCAAAGTTACGATATTAAGGGCCAAATTAAGCCGCTTTATCATATTAACAGTGAAAACTCTGTTTTAGCTCGCGCTCAAAAACGCCAAGATTTATTACTTATCAAACAACAACAAAATATAGAGTCAATTTTAGCAATGGCTATGGGGTTTTGCCCTGATGTAGCAAGTAGTAAACAGCCCGATGTTGATTGGGTAGAGCATTTTATAGCGCTGTGTGAAGATACTTCTAATGAATCAATGCAAATTTTATGGGCAAAAATTTTAACAGGAGAAACACTTAACCCTGGTACGTTTTCAATTAAAAGCCTACAAACTTTAAAACATATGACACAGCGAGAAGCAGACTCTTTGCAAAAATGTGTGTCGCTCTCAGGCTATAACGAAAAAGACGACAGCCACTTTATATTACTCGGCTTTTACAAAAAACCGTCCTTGTTTGATTTGCTACGAAAAGGAAATAAAGTATCTTTAAATTTAGGAAAAACGGGTATTAGCTTTCCTGATATTTTAACGCTCATGGATCTTAATTTACTGTATAGAAAAGAAATTGAATCTGCAGTGCTTAAAGCGGGGCAAGAGCTTACCCTTTCATTTTTATCGCAAAAAGTAACGTTAAAAGCAAAGAGTAGTGATTTGGTATTAAGCTATTACAAATTTACTCAAACAGGTGATGAGCTATCTAAACTCATTACTTTTCCTGTCAATAAGGTCTATAAGCAGTTGATTAATAATGCGCTAGAGGGAGAGTTTGATTTAGCGTGGCACGCAATAAAATAATATGCCACGCTTTGTTTAATTAGAAAATACTAATTAAAAATGAACCTGAATACCCGCAAATGGGCCAGATGCATCAATATCAGTAGTAATATCATCTACATCATCAAGTTCTAATACCATAGAGCGGTAACCGGCTTTAACAGCAACATCTACTGCCAAGTTATCAATAAGTTCCCATGCTACGCCTACTTGGTAATCTTGTACTTTACTGTCGTCAATAGCCAAAAAGCTACCTTCAAAAAACACACTTAAACCAGTAAATGGTAAGCCAGCTTCGGCACGGCCGTATGCAAGAGGAACAAAACCAGAGAAGTCTTTTGTTTCTCTTTGAGGAAAATCATCATCCTCGTATTCTACTGTAATTTCACCGTCGAACTGCTTAACATTTAAACCTAAGTCAATTGAGATTAAATCGTTATCAAAAATTTCGTAGTAAAAGATATAATCAATATGCGTTAAATCACTTACAGTATCTACCGTAGTACCTATTGTATATTTAGAACCATTAAAGCTAAATGTATCTGTAAGCAGCGCTGAACCATTTAGCTCAAGCTCTGTATACTTTAATTTAATGTTTGGAACTAGTGGCACAGGGTGCTCAAGCGCCGCGTAGTAACTTACAAAAGTCTCATCTTCAAAATCAAAATCTTGTGATGCTTTGTCTTTATAAGAAAATTGGCCATCGTTATCTGACTTCCATCCATCAACACCTACGTATAAACCTAGTAGAGTGTCAGCTTGCGCCGCTGGTGCTAAACATGCCATTGAAAGGGCTGCTGCTAAACAATACTTTTTCATTTTTTATCCTTGAGCTAGTAGTTCGCTAAGTTCGATTAAAGCCGCATTGGCTCTAGAAATATAATTTGCCATAACTAAAGAGTGGTTAGCAACATAGCCAAAACCATTCCCGTTTAAAATAAGTGGGCTCCATACTGTTTCTTGAGTTGCCTCAAGTTCACGTATGATTTGTTGAACGCTTACACGTGCATTTTTCTTTTCAAGTACATCATTAAAGTCATACTCTATCGCTTGTAAAAAGTGTAGTAACGCCCAAGTAGCACCGCGCGACTCGTAAAACACGTCGTCGATTTCTAACCACGGCGTTCTTACTTGTTGCTGCAGTGGAGCAAGGGTTGCTTGTTTATTAGATGAATTACCTGCTAAATCGGTATTCACTTTTTCTTGGCCTACACTGGCGCTTAAACGCTGGCTTAAACTACCTAAACGTTTTTCAGCTTCTTTAAGCCAACTACGTAAGTTATCTGCTCGTGCATAAAATTGACTATCACGCTCATGCTCGTTAGCAATTTGTCCACGATATACCATTAAGTAGTCAATACCTTTTTGGTACTCACCTTCAGCACTTGGCCATGCCCATGCTTCAGAGCTTATATTAAACTGTGGCTGCGCCTTTTTAAGTGCTTCATGTTCCGTAGACTGTGATTGCGAACGGCTAAAATCTTTTCGCATAGAAAGCGATAAATCACGCACCATTTCTAGCGCGCCATATTCCCACGCCGGCATATCATCCATAATAATACTTGGTGGTATTACATCATTTGATAAGTAGCCACCGGGTTTATCTAGTAAGGTATTTGCTACTGTAATTAATGTAGAAGTAGTTACGTAACCCGTAACTATTTTTTCATTACGAAGCTGCGCTTGCTCTTTGGCGTTTGCAACAACATCAAAACGTGAAGGCTCAGTACTCCAATAAACAGCAATTGCGTAAAATATGATAAGCAGTAAAACAACTATTCCTGCTATTTTTCCTTTGTGTTGCGACATGTGTACTCCTAGTGATGAGCGTGTTGAGTAGATGGTTTTGACTGCGTAGCTTGCGCTTCAAGCGACACGACTTGAGCATTAGTGAACAAGCGATTACCGTCACTAAAATATAGCGTGAGTTTGCGTTCTTGCCCTACTTTTAATGGCTCTTGTGGTTCAAATACCATTAAATGATAACCGCCAGGTTGAAAACTGACACTTTCGTGCGCTTTAATTTCAACTGATTCAACTTGTTGCATTTTCATCATGCCGTCTACATGTGAATGCTCGTGTATTTCAACACGCCCTAAGCCATCAATAGTTGCCTTAGTTAAAGTTGCTGCGGCTCCACTGTGATTTATTAGCGTTAAATAACCTACAGTTGAAGTACTGCCAGGTAAAAACTCTCTAACTTGCGCGTTAGTTACTTCGAGCACAGCCACATCAGAACCATGATCGTGCCCTGAGTGCGCCGCCAACGATGACGAAAAAAAACTAAATATTAATGCAGAAGCCATCGAAAAACATAGTTTCGTCATCATTCTTATCCTTATGAGAACTTAAAATTACAGGCTAAATTTAACATAGTTAACCTATAATAGTCAGTCAAATTAAGGATTAAGAGGCTACTTTTTTGTTATCGGCAACAAGCCAACACAACACTGCAACAAATAGTAACGGCCATGCAATCATTATAGATCCGAATAAAAGCGCTAAAACAGTCCCTGCTAATGCCACTACACCCGCACCAACTAATCCCATAGTAATTAAAGCCACTACAGCAACTACAGCAACAATTGCGGCCAAAGCACCTACAAGCTCAAGCCCAGCCCAGCTAATATCAGCAATCCATAACGGCAACTGCCAAGAATCAATCTGCACAAACGTTATTAAATCAGTAAACAGTAATAAATAGATAATTACACATACTGCCAAAGCTTTCATAGTAATTCTCCTTATACCAACCGGCTTATATATGAGGTCTATTTAACGATAAGAAATTGCGCTATAACTAGGCAAAAATTTTTATATCTAGTTGTTCTAAATGAAAATTTTCAACAACGTTATAGAGTGATTTAATTCGTTAAATTGTTCAAATATTTATGCCTGTTGGTATTAATACTCTTTATTTTCAAGGCAGCAATGCGCTATAAAATAACCAAGTGCAATTGCAAACGGAAAACTCAAAAACAACAAAATAGTAACTACGCGTGTTGCCCATACCGGAAAGTCCAATCTACGAGCTAAACCACTACAAACACCCGATATTTTTTTATTTAGAGTATCTTTATACCAACCTCGTTGACGGTTAAAGCTGTTCATAGCAATCTCCTAAGCAGTGTGTTTTAAATTAGTATTTAAGTTCGCCTTTAAGCGAGCCAACTCAGCATCAATTTTTTCATTTTTAACTAACGACTCAATTTGGGCACTGGTAGAGCTTGCTGTATCAGTCAGCTCATAAGCCTCTACTTGAGCTTCAATACCTTCAACACGCTGCTCTATTTGTTCAAAACGAGACAACGCATGAGCTACTTTATCGCTTTGTAGTTGCGTACTGATTCGCCCTCTAGCAATGGCAACATTATGGCGTTGCATTAACTGAGCTTGCTTAGTTTTAGCCATAGCCATTTTTTGCTGCAAGCGCTCACAATCAGACTTAATTTTTCCAATAGACTCTTGCAATGTTTCTAGTTGAGTTTGCTTATTTTCAATGCTTTCGTTAACGCGCTGCTTTTCAAGTAAGGCAGACTTAGCAAGGTCATCACTGCCCTTCTCAACCGCACGTTCTGCTTTAATTTGCCAAGCTGCTAATTCTGTTTTTTTAGTATCAATTTGGCGATTAATTACTTTCTCTTCACACAATAAAGCGGCTGCTGTACTACGGGACTCATTCAATGCATCTTGCATCTCGGTAAGCATTAGGTTTAAAAGCTTTTCTGGATCTTCTGCTTTATCAAGCATGGCGACAATGTTTGATTGAATTACATCATTTACGCGGTTAAATATTCCCATGGTATTCTCCTGTTGATTTTTAATTAATTTCAACAAGGAGATTCCAAGAGTTGTGCCAAGTTCATAAAAACAAGAATAAAGCATTTAAAATCATTATATTAAATAAAAACCACTCTAAATTTTAGTGACTTTAAGCTGAACAGCATAGAGTGTAATTGGCCAATAAATTATGATTTTGACTAATTTTTAGGATCAAAAAAGCCACTCGAAAGTGGCTAAAATTTAGAATTTTTAAAGCTTAGCTTTATTCTGGTACAAAGCTTAATGCTTTATCCATTACCGATAAATCAGCTTGCTTACCGTGACCACTTTCAGAAAGATGGCGTCTAAAACCTCGCGCACCAGGCTGCCCCTGAAAAATACCGAGCATGTGACGTGCAATATGCCAAAAATTAGCACCCAAACGCATTTCTTCTTCAATGTAGCTGTACATTGAGCGCACTACGTCGTGGCGTGATTGCGTGTTTGCAGCATCACCATAAATTCTCTCATCAACGTCATTGAGCATAAATGGGTTACTGTAAGCTTCACGCCCAATCATTACACCATCAATATGTTGTAGATGTTCTAGGCTCTGCTCAATTGTTTTAACACCGCCATTTAGGCTTAAGTCTAGCTGCGGATAATCTTTTTTAAGTTGATAAACACGTGGGTAATCAAGCGGTGGGACTTCACGATTTTCTTTTGGGCTTAAACCATTAAGCCATGCTTTACGAGCATGAATAATAAAATCATCACACCCTACTTTATGAGACGCTTCAATAAGCGCACATAAAAACTCATACGAATCTTGCTCATCAATACCAATACGCGTTTTAACAGTTACAGGAATACTTACTTCGCTTTTCATTGCTGCAACACACTCAGCAACTAATTGAGGCTCAGCCATTAAGCATGCGCCAAATCGACCATTTTGAACTCTGTCTGACGGGCAACCTACATTTAAATTTATTTCGTCATAACCACGCTCACCTGCGAGCTTTGCACATTGCGCAAGCGCTTTAGGATCAGAGCCACCAAGTTGCAGTGCAACTGGGCCTTCGTGTTTATTAAAATGTAAGTAGTCGCCTCGACCAAATAAAATAGCCCCTGTGGTTATCATTTCAGTATAAAGCACAGTATGTTTAGTCATTTTGCGATGAAAAGTACGACAATGGCGATCAGTCCAATCAAGCATGGGGGCCACAGAAAAGCGTCTATCCAAAGTACATTTATTCAAAGCAAACCTCAGGGTATTAAAGTTATTAAGCACAGCTTAAAAGGCGCTGCATTTTACACAAAAGCCTGGCAGGCATCAATGTTAAGAGAATACCTGCAAGCCAAAATAATGGGCTATGCCATTTAAAATATTGGTAACCGCAACCGAGCTTAAAATAAGCCCCATAATTCTACTTATTATACTTGCACCACTATCACCAATTAATTTATGTACATGCGTTGCAAGCAGTAACAAAACCAGTACAACCGCTAATACAGCAAGCATCATTGAAGACGTTAGTAATTGCTCAACCCAGGTATATTCTTCATTACGAGTCATTAATACGGCGCCTAACATAGCGCCAGGGCTCGCGATAGACGGAATCGCAAGCGGAAAAATAGCGGTTTCAGTGCTGTCGCGTACACTTTTAATCTCGGCTTCAGGCTTACTTTCACCAAATATCATTGAAAGCGCAAAAATAAGTAATATGATACCGCCGGCTATTTGAAAAGCCGAAAGTGGAATTTCAATTGCGTTAAGTAATTGCTCACCTGCGAGTACAAAAAATAAGAGCACTAATGCAGATACGCCTACCGCTTTAAATATAACTTTACGTTTAAATTTCTCATCATCACCACGTGTGACTGCAATAAATACAGGTACAGTGCCAATGGGGTCAATAACCGCAAAAAAGAAAATAAATATAGCCAATAGTTCGTGCATTACTGGGTTTCCTAGGTAAAAAGCGCTTAATAAAAACGCTGCAACTACAACACAGTATGTTAGTATATCACGGTAGCATAAGGATAAGAGTAATGATGAATATAGAATCACTCGTAAGTAAAGCAAAACAAGTTTGTGACAACCGTGGTGCGCGTTTTACGCCTATCCGCGAGAAGGTATTTCGTCTATTAGCCAGTGCACAAGGTGGTGTTGGTGCATACGATTTGCTTGAGCAATTAAAAGTAACTGAAACAGGTGCTAAACCTGCAACTATTTATCGTGCATTAGACTTTTTAGCTGAACTAGGTTTTATTCATAAAATTGAAAGCACAAATGCATTTATGCTGTGCCATCATTTTGATCATATTCACCCGGTACAATTATTAATTTGCGATACATGTGGCTTTGTTAAAGAATTACACTCGAGTGTAATTTCGCATGAGCTTAATAATCTAGCTGCCGAAGGTGGCTTTGTCGTATCAGGGCAAACAATAGAAGCACATGGTAAATGTGAATCTTGTAGAGCATCATAATCCTTCAAAGTTATCCTTAGTGACTATACTCAAACTATATAGTCATTTCACAGAACAAATTTAAGAGTAGCCACTATGAATGTAGAATTCATCAATCCTTTTTTATCTTCTTTAATTAATGTTTTAAGCACTATGGCTCAAACTCAATTGAAGCCGGGTAAACCTCGCATTAAAACTGATGAGATAGCCTGTGGTGATGTATCAGGTTTGATTGGTATGGTTGGCCCGCAAACGCGTGGATCATTTTCAATTACATTTGATGAAGGATTAGCATTAACCATCATGGAGCGTATGCTTGGCGAACGCCCTGATACCATAGATGAAGAAGTTACCGATATGGTTGGCGAAATAACCAACATGGTAACTGGTGGTGCTAAAAATTTACTTGGCGAGAAAGGTTTCGACTTTGATATGGCAACGCCTATTGTGGTATCGGGTAAAGGTCATACAATTACTCATAAAAGCCAAGGTAAAAAAATCATCATGCCATTTAGCTGTGACGCAGGAAATGCAAACATCGAAGTTAGTTTCGATAAACTATGAGTTGGCAGCAAAAGCAAATTATATTAAAGCCTCGCCAGCGAGGTTTTCATATAATTGATGACGAAATATTATCTCAACTTCCTGAACTGGCGAGTTACAAAATAGGCTTGTTACATTTATTTGTTCAGCATACCTCAGCGAGCCTTACAATAAACGAAAATGCAGATCCCACTGTTCGTATGGACATGGAAAGCCATTTCAATAAATTCGTTCCTGAGCGTCAACCTTATTATCGCCACGATTATGAAGGTGACGACGACATGCCTGCACACATAAAAACCAGTACGTTAGGCTGCGAGCTAAGTATTCCTATTTCAAATGGTTATTTAGCGTTAGGTACATGGCAAGGCATTTATTTAGGTGAACATCGTGATTCTGGTGGCTCTAGACGAGTTATAGCAACTATTCAGGGGGAGCTATTTTAACAACAGCTTCAGGTTTCAAAGTATTAACTCTTCTGTACCTCACTCATATCTCATAACTTCAAAGTACGACACCTTTCTTGTAGGCGAAGCGATAGCTTCTAACAACCAAAACTTCAATGCTGAATATTGCACATAGAATAAAGTAGATAAGAGGGATTTTAAATTATAATTTTATTTATGATTTTTAATACAGAAAATTTTGAAAGGATATAAAAAGATTGGAGCGGTACACGAGGCTCGAACTCGTGACCTCGACCTTGGCAAGGTCGCGCTCTACCAACTGAGCTAGTACCGCATTTTTATTTCTGTAGTTATTTACGTTGGTGCGCGACATGTCGCGTTCAACATTCTAGCAACTGAGCTAGTACCGCATTATATTTTCATTCAACACTACAATTTCTTTTGGTTAGAAATTGGAGCGGTACACGAGGCTCGAACTCGTGACCTCGACCTTGGCAAGGTCGCGCTCTACCAACTGAGCTAGTACCGCATTTTTCAGTTATTTTATTGATGCGCAATAAATTGCGTTCAACATCCTAGCAACTGAGCTAGCTTTTATTCACTTCAATTTCTTTTGGTTGGAAATTGGAGCGGTACACGAGGCTCGAACTCGTGACCTCGACCTTGGCAAGGTCGCGCTCTACCAACTGAGCTAGTACCGCATTTTTTATTTCTTCAGTTATTTTACGTTGGTGCGCGACAGGTCGCGTTCAACATTCTAGCAACTGAGCTAGTACCGCATTTTCACTTCTTCAGTTATTTTACGCTTAAGCGCGACAGGTCGCGTTCAACATTCTAGCAACTGAGCTAGTACCGCATTTATTGATGGTAATTCAATCACTCAAACACACTAACCCCGCGTGGGTTATCGTCTTGAGCGGGGCAGGATTCTACAATAATACAGTCTGTTTGCAAGTGTTTTTTACAAATTAAAGAAATTTTCTCTATAGACTTTTAATTCCATAATCGAATCTTTAATGTCATCCAAAGCAAGGTGTGAGCCTTTTTTGTTCACTTTTGCAAGCACTTCTGGTTTCCAGCGACGTGCTAATTCTTTAATAGTACTCACATCAAGATTTCTGTAATGAAAGAAGTCTTCAAGCTCGCGCATATATTTATTCATAAAGCGGCGGTCTTGACCAATTGAATTACCACACATTGGCGAAGTGCCTGCTGGTACCCACTGCTTTAAAAACGCTAAAGTTTGCTCTACAGCATAGGCCTCATCAAAGGTACTTGCTTTGCAGCGTGCTGTTAAACCCGACTTACCATGTTGAGTAGTACACCACTCGTCCATGCCATTTAGTAATTCATCACTTTGATGAATAGCTATAGTTGGCCCTTCGGCTAATATATTCAGGTCTGCGTCAGTGACAACCGTCGCAATTTCGAGTATTTTATCGGTCTCTGGTTCGAGCCCTGTCATTTCAAGATCGAGCCAAATTAAATTTGATTTATTAATAGTCATAATTACCTAAGCGGTGCTTTCCTTTAGATCCAACGCATTTCGATATATCATATTAGCATCAACCGTCGAGCTAAAGCTTTTTTTAGGAAAAGCGACATTTAACTAAGGTTATAGGCCTCCAGTGGCAAAACAAAAAAAATTAAGTAAAGGCCAATCGCGTCAGATCAAGGCCAATCACCAAAAGCGCATTAATAGCGCAGACTCAAGACCGGCTAAAAAAGGGGCGCAAGAATGGCAAACCGATAACTTAGGTCAGGTCGAGAGCGCAATTGTGATCAGTCGTTTTGGCCAACACGCCGATGTCGAAACTGAAAATGGCGATGTACTTCGCTGTAATATACGCCGTACTGTGTCTAATTTAGTATGTGGTGATGAAGTATTATTTCGCCGTGCCAAAGTAAGTGAAGGTGATTTAGCCGGTGTAATTGAAGCCACGCAAGAGCGTCGCTCGCAACTTACCCGCCCTGATTTTTACGACGGTGTTAAAGTTATTGCAGCCAACATTGATCAAATACTCATGGTATCGGCGGTATTACCCGAATTTACACCCAGTATTATCGACCGTTATTTAATAGCCTGTGAAGATATGGGCATTGAGCCAATTTTAGTGCTCAATAAAACCGATTTAATTGACGAAGCAGGCCTTAACGAAATACAAAAAGTTCTCGATATCTATCGTAAACTTGATTACCAAGTACTCCTTGTTAGTAATATATCAGGCGATGGTATTAATAAATTAAAAGAAGTACTTGTTGATAAAAATAATATTTTTGTTGGCCAAAGTGGTGTGGGTAAATCAACCCTCGTTAATACTGTATTGCCTAACGCTGAAATATTAACTAAAGAAGTATCTGAAAACAGCGGCTTAGGCCAGCACACAACAACTGTTTCACGCCTTCACCATTTACCAAGTGGCGGTAACCTAATCGACTCGCCAGGTATTCGTGAGTTTGGTTTGTGGCATTTAGATGTTGAGCGTGTAACGTGGTGTTTTAAAGAATTTAGAGAATTTATAGGCGGATGCCGCTTTAGAGACTGTAAACATTTAAACGACCCGGGTTGCATCGTTAAAGAAGCAGTAGCCGATGGAAGAATTTCTCAATTGCGCTTTGACAGCTACCACCGAATTTTAGAAACAATGGCCGATGGCCGTGCAGGCGCCCGTGCGCCTCGCGTATAATTTAGGAAAAATACTGTGAGTTTAGACAAATTTAAAATCGCAATGCAGTACGCAATGCCAAAACATTTTATTTCACGCGTAGTCGGAAAATTAGCTGCTGCAAAAGCGGGTGCTTTAACAACTACTTTAATTAAACTATTTATTAAGCAATATAAAGTAGATATGAGCGAAGCCCAATACCCAGATCCGGCTCATTATAAAAGCTTTAATGAATTTTTTACTCGCCCTTTAAAAGACGGCATGCGCCCAATGGTAGAAGATAGCAATATCATCATTCATCCAGTGGATGGCGCAATCAGCCAGCTAGGCGATATTGTTGACGGACAGCTAATACAAGCTAAAGGCCACGATTACAGCTTACAAGCGCTACTAGGCGGCTCACAAGATGATACAACACCATTTTTAGGCGGTAAGTTTGCCACTATTTATTTAGCACCTAAAGATTACCACCGTATTCATATGCCAGTTGATGGCACACTAAGCAAAATGATTTACGTGCCAGGTGATTTATTTTCAGTAAACCCGCTTACAGCGCAAAATGTGCCTAACTTGTTTGCACGTAACGAACGGGTAGTCGCAATTTTTGAAACTGAAATTGGTCCGCTTGCAATGGTACTTGTTGGCGCAACAATTGTAGCCAGCATAGAAACTATTTGGGCAGGTACTGTCACGCCACCAGCAGGTAGCGATGTATTTAGTTGGAAATACCCAACCACTGGCGATAACGCTATCACGCTTAAAAAGGGTGAAGAGATGGGTCGCTTCAAATTAGGCTCTACTGTGGTACTAGCATGGGGTGCTGATAAAGCTGAAATACTGGACGATCAACTACCAGAAGTAGTTACTCGCTTAGGTACTGCGTTTGCAAAAATTAACGACTAAAATAAATCGTTAATTAGAAATTAAAAAAACCGCGTTTAATTAACGCGGTTTTTTATTTTTGAAGGCGTAAAGCCTGCTCACGCGAAAAGGGCCGCTTTTAATATTTATAACTGATACTTTATTTACTTATTGGCTTCTCTAAAGCGCAGCACCCTCTTAACCTCTTTGTGAATAAATCACTTAAGATCTTATTGCACAAAGAGAAGCAAAAGAGATGTAAATGAGAAGACACCAAAGCATAGAAATTACGATCTTTGCTCGTCACGCCAGCAAGCTGTGCGTATACAAGTTTGGTGCAGAAGTTTGATATGTTGTAGGCGTGAAGCTTGCTCACGCGAAAAGCGCAGCTTTTAATTCTTTAACGCCACATGTAATAACAGGCACAAGCCCCTCAAAAACCTATTTACCACACTCTTTACACTCTGAATCTTTAATCACTTTAAAGTGCTGCTGCTTTAAAGTAAGCGCATCAAACGTTATAAATACACATCCCTCTGCATGCCCCATTAATAAGTTGAGCGTAAGTTGCGCCTGCATAGAGCCAATTACACCCAGTAGCGGGCTAATCACTCCTGCGTTACTGCAATTGATAACTGGTGTAGCTTCGCTTTGTGGAAAAACACAGCCATAACATGGGCTATCACTTTGCCTAAAATCAAAGCCCATTAACTGCCCTTTAGTTGCCAATGCAGCACCCGAAATTAACGGTGTTTTATTAGCAATACAATAACGATTAACGCAATAGCGAGTGCTAAAGTTATCAGAGCAATCAAGTACGATGTCAGCACCTTTTAGCATGTTAACTGCATTACTCTCATCTAACTTTTGGCAATGCGTTACTATGTCTATTTGATTATTCAGGCTCGCTAATACTTTACCTGCTGCAGCGACCTTGTTTTGCCCTAAGTGATTTATTTTATAAAGCACTTGGCGCTGTAAATTTGAAAGCTCAACCTCATCATCGTCAATTAAAATAAGCGTTCCAATGCCCGCCGCAGCTAAATACAAAAGTGCTGGGCTACCTAAACCACCAGCCCCCACTACTGCAACCGTTGAGGATTTAAGTGCTAACTGCCCTTCAAGCCCAACTTCTTCAAGCAACAAATGGCGGCTATAACGAAGGGTTTCTTTTTCGCTTAGCTCATTCACGTTTACCGGCCTTGTTAGTATTGCCCTTGTTAATATTAATGTGCACCTCTTATGGCCACTTGCAGAGCACTTATAGCCTCTACGTAATTATCAGCCTCGGTAATCGCACGCACTACGGCAACACTACCCACGCCAGTTTTCGCTACCTGCTTTGCACGGCTTAAATCAATACCGCCTATTGCTACCGTTGGATAGCTTTGCATAAGCGGTACAAATTTGATCAGCTTTTCAAGACCTTGTATTTGCCCTGTCATGTCTTTTGTTGTGGTTGGGTAAATAGCACCAAATGCCATATAACTAGGGCGATAATTATGCGCACGCAGCATTTCATAAAAACCATGAGTAGAAAGCCCAAGCCTTAACCCAGCGTCTTTAATTGCCGCTAAATTGGCAATCTCTAAATCCTCTTGCCCTAAATGCACACCATACGCACCATGCTTAATAGCTAGCTGCCAGTAATCGTTTATAAATACCTGTGCGTTGTATTGCTTGCCCAGCTCAACAGCTTGCTTAATGAGCGCATCAAGCTCGTCTTGCGTTTTATTTTTAACACGTAACTGCGCTGTTTTAATGCCTTGTTGTAAGCATTTTTCTAACCAATCTGTGCTATCTACAACCGCATATAAGCCAAGCGATTGTGTTTCACACGGTGCAAAATCAGCAGCCATATTAAAATCAAGCGGCACATCAAAATCAAGCTCATCACCCAGCCAGCTACCTGGCTCAATTACTTGTGGGTAGTCAGCTAAATTAATGGGGAACGAGGTCTGAGCAACTGGCCCAATCCCTTCGCCGTAGCGTACTGACTGTTTTAGCCCTTGGTTTATATATGCTTTAGCTAAAATAAAGGCATCTTTTAATGGGTAGTCTTTAGCTAAACACGCAGCAATTACCGAAGCCATGCTACACCCGGTGCCGTGGTTATGCGGTGTTTGTATTTTTTGATTGCCTAACCAATATTCTTCACCACTTTGCGTATTACTATCAATACAATAATCAATGCAGTAGCCACTTGGGTAATCCCAATGTCCGCCTTTAATAACAACGGCTTTTGCGCCCCAGCTTAATAGCTTATTAGCCGCTTCTTTTATTGCAGCCGGGCCAATTAAATACACGCCGGTTAATAACTGTGTTTCGTGGGTGTTTGGGGTTATTACATCCACCAGCGGCAGTAAACATTCTTTTATTGCGCTTACCGTGTCTTCTTCTGTTAGTAAGTCACCGCTTGAGGCAATAGCGACAGGATCATATACAATAACGGGAGGCACAGGCCACTTAGCTTTATAGTGGCTTATATGTTCGCTGATCAGCTGAATTTGCTGCACATTGGCAAGCATGCCAATTTTTATCACTTTGGCTTTTATGTCTTTTTCAAGCGCTAGTAACTGCGATTCAATAATATCGGTAGACACTGCATTAATGGCCTCTACGCCTAAACTATTTTGTGCAGTAAGCGCCGTAATTGCCGTGCAGCCATGTACACCAAAACTTTGCATTGCTTTTATATCTGCTTGAATACCTGCACCGCCGCCAGAATCAGATCCGGCAATTGTCCACACTACGTTATTCATATTCTTTCCTTCACTGCTGATGCCAAAATGGCATACCCATTGTTGGGGTTGATGGGGCTGCAACGTCTTTTTCTGGCATCGCCTTTGCTTTGTATGCAAAGCGCCCTGCTTCTACTGAAGCTTTAAATGCGCGGCTCATAGTAATTGGGCAACCCGCCCCTGCAATGGCTGAATTTAATAATACCGCATCATACCCCATTTCGAGTGCTTGGCAGGCATGCGATGGCAAACCTAAACCTGCATCTACTATTAATGTGGTATCGGGTAAGCGCTCTCGAATAGTTTTTAAATTATAGCTATTTAACAATCCCTTACCGGTGCCTATTGGTGCCCCCCATGGCATAAGCACCTCACACCCTAGCTCATTTAAGCGCTGGCAAAGTACTAAGTCATCGGTGCAATAAGGCAATACTTTAAAGCCATCATTAATTAATATTTTTGTGGCTTCAAGTAGCGCAAAAGGGTCAGGCTGTAAATTGTAATCATCGCCAATCAGCTCTAGCTTAATCCAGTCGGTGGCAAATACTTCTCGGCACATTTTTGCAAGCGTTATCGCTTCTTTAACACTGTGGCACCCTGCAGTATTAGGGAGTATTTTTAAACCGGTATTTTTTATTAACTGCCAAAAATCATCACCTGCCGCTGCACTTTGTTGGCGCCTAAGCGACACGGTTACAATTTCAGCGCCAGAGGCGATTATCGATTGGGTCATAATGTCGGGCGACGGATAAAGCGCAGAGCCTATTAATAAACGACTCTTTATTTGCTCTCCATAAATAGTTAAACAGTCTTTAGTTTGCATGAGCTTTATCCGCCTTGAATGGGTGATAGCAACTCAACACTGTCGCCTTCATTAAGTACATAGTTACTGTGCCGACTTTGTGGAATAAATTCGCCATTAACAGCCACAGCAAAAGGCGCGACTGCACCAAAACTTTGAAGTACCTCAACGAGTGCTTTGCTATTAACATTAAGTAGCTCGCCATTAATTGTAATATTCATTCTACTCTCACTCTATTAGTGAAACTGCTTGCGCCACTAATGCCGGCGCCAACATATAACCATGTCGATACAAACCGTTAATGCTAATTACATTACCAACTTGTGATACTTCTGGGCGGTTATCGCTAAATGCAGGGCGTAATCCGGTTTGAATACTAAGTAGTCGTGCTTCGGCAAACCCGCTGTGTACGGTATAAGCCGCTGAAAGTAACTCAAGAGTTGAGCGTACGGTTGCGGCACCATTGTCTTGTGACTCTATTTCAGTCGCACCAATTACATATTCATGATTAGGTTTAGGCGCTATATAAATTGGGTAACGCGGGTGCATTAAACGCACGGGCCTGATTAAACTTACCTCTGGTGCGTATAACCTTGCTACTTCGCCGCGCACACCTCTAAGCGGTTTATCATCTTGAGTATTTTTAGCACCAAGCCCACGGCAATCAATAATATAATCGAATGGTCGATTGTTTATTTTGTTGTCGCTAATGGTTACGCGCTGATTAAATACAAATTTTACTTTGCGTTTGTTGAGCTGTGCAAAGCTGGCTTTATAAAATGCTTGGTTATCAATTTGCCCCTCGCAGGGTAAAAATAAGCCTTGATTAAAGCGCCCTGCCAGTTCAGGTTCAAGCATTGTAATTTGTTGAGCATTTATATGCTCGGCAGTGTGATCAGCTAGCGGTTTTATACGCTGTGCAAAGCTTTGTAAATCGCCTTTGTCCTGCTGGTGCGCAATGACCAAAGTGCCTTGCTGCTGAAAAAAAACGTCACTTTCAAGCTCGGCAATAATGCTGGGCCAGCGCTTCATTGAATCAAGACCCATTAAAGCTAAATCAGCCTCACATAACACCGACTCAGCAAGCGGGGCAAGCATTGCTGCTGCCACTTTACCTGCGCTATTTTGAGTATGCTCGTCATCTGCTTCAAAAACAGTGACATGGTGCTGTTTACTCAGCGTAAGCGCAGCTAACCTGCCCGCTAAACCAAACCCAACCACCGCAATGTTATAAGACACGAAAACCTCCAAAGCAGTTATTAGTAGGTGCGAATTTACTTCGCACTTCTTCAACTTTTAAAGAAGCGAGGTATAAAACCTCACCTACGTCTGCATCTAACTTCTAGCGATAATTACTTTATACCGCTTTATGGTAAATCTCTGAGCCTGTTTGCTTAAACTCAGCTGACTTAGCTTTCATTTCGGCTTCTACATCAACCATTTTTATTTCAATAGCGTCGCCAGCGTTATTAGGATCAATACCACGTGTTTCTAAATCTTTAGCGTAATCGCGTACTTCTTGGCTAATTTTCATAGAGCAAAATTTAGGACCACACATAGAGCAAAAGTGAGCCACTTTACCTGATTCTTGCGGCAGGGTTTCGTCGTGATACTCGCGAGCTCGGTCTGGATCTAAACCAATATTAAATTGGTCATGCCATCTAAACTCAAAGCGTGCTTTTGATAAGGCGTTATCGCGCTCTTGCGCGCCAGGATGCCCTTTTGCTAAATCGGCGGCATGTGCAGCTATTTTGTAGGTAATTAAGCCTTCTTTAACATCTTCTTTATTTGGCAGACCTAAATGCTCTTTAGGTGTTACATAGCAAAGCATTGCACAGCCGTACCATGCTATTTGAGCGGCACCAATACCAGAAGTAATATGGTCATACCCTGGTGCAATATCGGTCGTTAACGGGCCTAAAGTATAAAATGGCGCTTCGTCGCAATGCTTTAATTGCTCGTCCATATTGGCTTTAATCATGTGCATTGGCACATGTCCAGGGCCTTCAATAAATACTTGTACGTCGTGCTTCCACGCAATTTTAGTCAGTTCACCTAATGTGCGCAGCTCACTAAACTGTGCTTCATCGTTGGCATCAGCAATCGAACCAGGGCGAAGTCCATCACCGAGTGAAAAACACACATCGTATTGTTTTAAAATTTCGCAAATATCTTCAAAGTGCGTGTATAAAAAGTTTTCTTTATGATGCGCTAAACACCACTTAGCCATAATTGAGCCACCGCGCGACACAATACCGGTTACACGTTTAGCGGTCATTGGTACGTAACGAAGCAGTACACCGGCATGAATAGTAAAGTAATCAACACCCTGCTCGGCTTGTTCAATAAGCGTATCGCGGAAAATCTCCCACGTTAAATCCTCAGCCACACCATTTACTTTTTCAAGCGCTTGATAAATCGGTACTGTGCCAATAGGTACAGGCGAGTTACGTACAACCCATTCACGCGTTTCGTGAATGTAACGTCCCGTTGATAAGTCCATCACGGTGTCTGCGCCCCAGCGGGTAGACCACACCATTTTTTCTACTTCTTCTTCAATAGATGAACTAACCGATGAGTTACCAATATTAGCGTTAACTTTAACTAAAAAGTTACGCCCTACAATCATAGGCTCTGTTTCTGGATGGTTTATATTATTTGGTAAAATAGCGCGACCACGGGCTATTTCATCGCGTACAAATTCTGGGGTAATAAATTCAGGAATACTCGCACCAAACGACTCGCCTTTATGCTGCGCTGCAAGTAATTCTTTACGAATTTCTGCACGTCCCATATTTTCGCGAACGGCTACGTATTCCATTTCAGGAGTAATAATCCCTTGGCGTGCGTAGTGCATTTGCGTTACGTTTTTACCAGCGACACCACGGCGAATTTTTGGAAGGTGATCAAAGCGAATATGATCTAACCCTTCATCTGCCATGCGTTGCTGCGAAAATTGCGACGTCACTGATTCTAAAATTTCAGTGTCACCACGGCTTTCAATCCATTGTTCACGAAATTTTGGTAAGCCTTTGCGTACATCTAGTTCAAAATTAGGATCGGTATACGGGCCCGACGTATCGTAAACACGTAGCGGATCGTTTGACTCATAAACAGGGTTTTCATCTGTACCGCCAATAAACGTATCACTTAATGTGATTTCACGCATACCAACGCGCACGCCAGGTTGAGTGCCTTCAACGTATACTTTATGAGAATTTGGGAACGGTTGACCCGTTAAGTTATAAATATATTCAGACGCGGCAGCACGAGTTTCTCGGCGTGACGCTTTATTTGTAGTATTTGACATGACTTGCCTCATTGCTTAAGGGTTGTCTTGTCAGATATTCCGAGGAATAGAGAAAGATCGTAAAGTAGCGTACATGCTACTTTGCAGCCTAAAATAAACAAAATCACTTTATTGTGCGCATAAAAAAAGACGCACAAGCGTCCCATTTTAGGCAGCTTGTTCCCTACGCAGGTATTAACCTGATCAGGTTCACGGATCCCGCTTTCGCGATCTCAGCCAAAAACTAATTACTTAGCTTTGGCACTCCGACAAGTATTGATATATAAATTCTGTTCGTTAATTTGAAGGTGTTATCCATCAAATCTGCGCTGAGTGTACGTCAGTTAAAAACTGCCCGCAAGGGGCTGTTTTTCAAAAACTTAAAATTATTTAGGGATAAACACAAATGTTTGCTCGCCTTGCATGACTAATTGCTGGTCTTGCATTTTAAGCTCTGCACCTTGCTTTAAGGCTTGTAATAACTGCTGCTCAAACTCATCGAGGTCTTCGCCGCACGACTTGCGCGTCATTCCTAATTTACTTACGGTAAGGTTACTTTCTTCAAGCGAGCCTTCACCAAAAAATTTGTTACAGCCAGCAAAACCGTTTACTTGCAGTGCTTCAATAAAGCTCATTGATGCATTAAACGAAGGTGGAATTGCTAAACCATCAACACGTGATAATTGCCATTGGGTGTATTTAAGCTGCTCACTGGTAACCGTCCCTGTTGATGCGCAACCAACACATAAACCGACTATAAGCATCGGTATTGCTGCTAATTTCATGCTACTACTAACTAATTGTCTAATTAATGTAATTGTAACAATATTTATGCCCTTTATCCGTTAAAAATGCATGTTTTAAATGTAAATTTTTGTTCTATGATAGTTCAAAAGTTATGCGATTAACTACTAAGTTGCAGTTTTAAATACGTTATCTATTTGCTCAGGTAAAAAAGGTCTACCTTTTTCATTAACAGACGTTCCTATAACCAGTGCATTAAGCATTACTTTTTCATCCCTTTTACGTATAACCGTTTGCTTAAACGCAAATTTTAAACGACTAATACGCTGCGGCTCCACAGCCACATAAAATTCATCACCTGGTAATAGTGAATGTTTATAGTCCATTTCGCTGCGCATCACGACTAGGTTAATTTTATCTTTCGCTAATTGAGCAAAATCAATACCGTGTGCGTACAAAAATTCATGGCGAGCATGCTCTAAATAATTAAAATAAACACTGTTATTTACGATACCTTGTAAGTCACATTCGTAATCACGTACTTTGAAGTCAACTTTAAAGGTCATATTAGTAATCCTGATTATTTAACGTATAATTGCCGCGTTTATAGCACATGTGTTTAAATAATTGCTACCATACGAGTCCCTAAAATGGAGTTAAGTAACCCAATGAACTTACGTTTGTCTTTAATTACTGCCGCACTTTTACCGCTGCTTGGTGCACCAATTGCAGCTAACGCTGATGATAGCGACCTAGAAAGAATTGTTGTAACAGGCGATTTTCAGCGCGAAAGCATTCAAACTTTAAGCGCGAGTGCGAGCTTATTCAGCGAAGATGAAATTAATCAACGTGGTGCAAGTTACTTAGACGAAATGTTAGGCAGTGCCGCCAATGTAAATTTTGCATCTGGTGCGTCGCGTGGTCGTTACATCCAAATTCGTGGCGTGGGACTTCGCTCACAATTTGTAGACCCTATTAATCCATCTGTAGGCTTAGTTATTGATGGTATTAACTATTCTGGTCTTGGTGGCAGCTCATTATTATTTGATATAGACCAAGTAGAAATTTATCGTGGCCCACAAGGTACACGCTTTGGCGCAGACGGTATGGCTGGTATGATCCAAATGGGTTCAGCTAAAGCCACGAGCGATCCAAGTTTAAAATTACAAGTAGGTGCTGGCACGTACAACACCCGCGAAGCAGGTATTGCAGCAAGCACTGGTTTAACAGATGACACTAGCGCACGCGTTAGCTACTTTCGCAGAAAGTCAGACGGTTACGTAGATAACTTGTACTTAAATGACGAAACACAAAATCAAGACGAACAAGTAGCCCGCTTTAAAATAAACAGTCAGCTTACAAAGCATTTAAATACTGAGTTAAACCTTCACTATATTGACATAAACAATGGTTACGATGCGTTTACGCTTGATAACAGCCGCAACAGTGTTGCCGATGAACCAGGCCAAGATAATCAAGAAAGCTACGCAATAGGTATTAAGAATACTTACACGGGTTTTGACGCTTTTGATGTAAATCTAAACCTATCGGCTATTGATACCGAATTACTTTACAGCTTTGACGAAGACTGGGTATGTAACGATACAAGTGAGCCAAAGTTATGTGCTGCTGGCTTACATCCAGATGGATACAGCTCAACTGATTTATACAGCCGCGATCGCGACGATCAGTCTGTAGATTTACAGTTTAATTCTAAAACGGGTAACTGGGTTGCGGGTATTTATTACCAAAACCGTGACGTTGATTTAGAGCGCCAATACACATGGTTAGCAAGCCCGTTTTCTTCAACTTACGAAACGAGTAACGTTGCAGTATATGGTCAAGTAGCGACTCCAATTGGCCCTAAAACAACATTAATTACAGGTTTACGTGTAGAGCAATACCAAGGCGACTACACCGATAGCAATGGCTTTATACAAGACACTGACGACGTAATGGTTGGCGGTAAAATAGCACTTGAATATCAAGTGATTGATCGCACTATGATCTACACCAGCATTACGCGTGGCTACAAAGCCGGTGGTATTAACTCAGAAGCGCTTGCTAAAGCCAAAGATGAAGGCTTAAACCTAAGCGCTGATTTTTTCCAGCAACACACCAGTTTCGACCCTGAATATTTATGGAGTGGCGAATTTGGTGTTAAAGGTTCATCACTTGATGACAAATTTACGCTTCGCTTAGCTGCATTTTACATGCACCGCGACGATATTCAGTTAAAAGCATGGCAAGTAGAAGGTCAGCAATTTACCGGTTATGTTGATAACGCAAGTTCTGGTAGCAACTACGGATTAGAAGTTGAAGGTAGTTACCAACTAACTGATAATCTATTTTTAACGGGTAGTGCTGGTTACTTAAACACTGAAATAGATGACTTTGTAACGCAGTCTGGCTTAAACCAAGACGGTCGTGAGCAAGCACAGTCACCTAAATACCAGTATGCGTTTACTGCTCGCTATAACTTTACAAGTGAGCTTTACGGTATGATTGGTGTTGAAGGTAAAGACGACTACTACTTCTCAGATAGTCATAACTCACAGGCACCAAGCAGCAACTTAGTTAACTTAAGCTTTGGCTACGAAGCAGACATGTGGGCAGTTCGCGCATGGGCTCGTAACGTGTTTGACGAGACAGTCCCTACACGTGGTTTTGAGTTTGGTAACGATCCACAAGATGGTTACGCAACGCATACCTACACACAATTAGGTGAGCCTCGCGTAGCAGGTGTTACGTTTACGCTTAATCTGTAAAGCACAGCCGTTGGCTTTCAAATGAAAGCTACAGCAAGCAAATAAAAACACCGCGTTTAATTTAAACGCGGTGTTTTTATTTGTAGGTGAGGTTTTATACCTCGCTTTTTATAAAGTTAAATTACATGAGCGCGAAATAAATTCGCACCTACAGGCTAAGCATTACGCTCTTTGCACATCAAACGCTATTACGTCTTTAATTTTTTCTTTATTTGTTGCGAGCATTACAAGCCTATCTATACCCAAAGCCACCCCTGCGCACTGTGGTAATCCATGCTCCAGCGCTTTAATTAAACGCGTATCCATTGGCACTTGGTTTAAACCGTTTTCAGCGCGATATGCGTTATCTTCATTAAAACGTTTAGCTTGCTCGCTGGCATTTGTTAGTTCGTTAAAGCCGTTAGCCAATTCCATATTTTTGTAATAAAGCTCAAAGCGCCCTGCTACGCGTGCATCATGTTCACAAATTTGTGCAAGTGCTGCTTGAGAAGCTGGAAAATGATACACAAAGCATGGCTTATCTTGTCCTATTGTTGGCTCTACTTTCATACAAAATAATAATTGCAGTAAAGTATCTTTACGCGTTTCATTTTTGGCTATATCAGCAAATCCTTGCTCACACGCTAGTTGCTTTAATTGCTCTATGCTTGCTGTTAACGGATCGAGGCCGAGTGCTTTTTCAAACGCTTGCTGATAGGTAAGTCTAGTTGCCGGCGCGACACCTAAAACAAGCTGCATTAGCTCATCCATTTCATCCATAAGTGCAAATTCATCAAAGCCTGGGCGATACCATTCCAGCATAGTAAATTCGGGATTATGATGGCTACCCGCTTCTTCATTTCTAAATGCTTTACAAAGCTGAAAAATAGCGCCTGAGCCTGCTGCTAACAAGCGTTTCATAGCAAACTCTGGAGATGTTTGTAAAAACAGAGGAAGCCCACCAGCATGCCCTGGACCTACAAATTTGGTATTAAAACTAGCTAAGTGCACATCGGTTACACTGGCAGCACTTAAGCTTGGCGTTTCTACTTCTAAAACATCACGTGCATAAAAAAATTCACGGATGCTACGTAATATCGCTGCGCGTTGTTTTAGTGTTTCAATGCTTGCGCTTGGGGCCCAAAGATCTGCTGACATATTTTCTCCAAAAAAAATCCCAGCGTAAGCTGGGATTTTATAAACAATGTTAAAGCTTACTTAACACGGCTTACGTATTCACCATTACGAGTGTCTACTTTAATTACTTCGCCAATTTGTACGAATAATGGAACTCGTACCACAGCGCCTGTGCTAAGCGTTGCTGGTTTACCACCAGTACCCGCTGTATCGCCTTTAAGGCCAGGATCTGTTTCAGTGATCTCAAGCTCAACAAAGTTAGGTGGTGTAACAGCAATAGGGCTGCCGTTCCATAATGTAATTGTGCATAAATCATTTTCAACTAACCATTTTACTGAATCGCCTAGTGCTTTTTCGTCAGCAGCAATTTGCTCAAATGTTTCGTTGTTCATGAAATGCCAAAATTCGCCGTCTGTGTATAGATACGCTAAATCAGTATCCATTACATCAGCACCTTCAACTGATTCACCCGATTTAAAGGTTTTTTCAAGCACCTTACCAGAGATAAGTTTACGGATACGAACACGGTTAAACGCCTGGCCTTTACCAGGTTTTACCATTTCATTTTCTAAGATACTGCAAGGCTCGCCGTCCATCATAATTTTTAGGCCGCCCTTGAACTCGTTGGTGCTATAATTCGCCATCGTTTCCTCTATTTATATTTTTTCGAGTAATCTACATGCCAATGATACAAAGAAATGAAGCAAATTTGCATAAAAACTGGCAAAAAGAATTAGCAAATGTAGTTACCTGCCCAAAAACCTTGCTTGAAATGGTCGGTTTATCGAGCCAAGTCCATGAAAACGACCTAAAAGCCCGTAGTTTATTTCCGGTACGCGTGCCCATCCCTTTTATAAAAAAAATACGCAAAGGCGATCCAAACGATCCTCTATTGCTACAAGTTATGCCACGCCATCAAGAATTTTTGACTAAATCGGGTTTTAATAAAGATCCCCTACTTGAGCAAGATAACGACCAACCAGGCCTTTTACATAAGTACAAATCGCGTGTTTTGGTGATGTTTAAAACCGGCTGTGCTGTAAATTGTCGTTATTGCTTTAGAAGGCATTTCCCGTATCAAGAAAACCAACTCAATAAAAAAAGTCTGCTTGAAACACTGAGCTATATAAAATCAGATAGCAATATAAACGAAGTGATTTTAAGTGGTGGCGATCCACTGATGGCCAAAGACGATGCAATAAGCTGGTTTTTGGATAAGCTTGAGCAATTACCACAAATAAAACGAATGCGAATTCATAGCCGTTTGCCAGTAGTTATACCGGCGCGAGTTACCGATGAGTTATGTGAACGATTAGCAAAATCGCCATTAAAAATTATTTTTATTAATCACATAAACCACGCCAACGAAATAGACGCTGATTTTAAAGCTGCTATGCAAAAGCTTAAACAAGCAAACGTAACGCTTCTAAACCAAGCTGTAATTTTAAAAGATGTGAACGATACGGTTGATGCGCAAATAAATTTAAGCGAAGCGTTATTTGACGCAGACGTATTGCCGTATTATTTGTATTTGCTAGATAAAGTTGAAGGGGCGAGCCACTTTGATATTAATGAAGCGCAAGCAATTGAAATAATAGCAGAGCTATTAAAAGCTCTGCCTGGATTTTTAGTGCCTAAATTAGTAAGAGAAATCGGTGGTCAAAAAAGCAAAACACCTATCGATCTTAAGCTAATTTAAAACAGCATTTAAACGTATATATTTACGTTGTTACCCAATGATGCTGTTACCGATTTAGCCGGTGTTTGCGCACTTGACGATTGTGCAGCACCTTCAATAAGTGCAAGAGCCGCCGCGCCATCTGCTAACTGCTGCTTTTTAGATAAAGCAGCGCTGTAAAGCTCACTGCCTTGGCCTGAGCCAGAAACAGCGGGTAAACTTGTGCCTGATATATTCATATAACAAACCTGACTTTTAAATGTAATCCAAGTATTATGTCGGCAATGCAGTGCAAAGCTTTAGGAAAACCATGGATTCTATTATTGAACAACTCAATGCCAACTTAAAAATTGTTTACCGTCAGGCACTTGATGCTGACAAAAAACTCGACGAGCTTCAACAGCAAGGTCACGGTAAGTTTAAAGCCTTATTTACTGCCGATTCTGGCTTTAGCTTTGAAGCTAAACGTTTTAAGCCTTACGTACTTGACGTAGCCGCTGATGTTGAAAGCTTATCTAACGATGGTTTTGAAGAAGAAAAACTGAAAACAACCGTTATTAAGTTACAACAAATACTCACGTTGTTAGCTACTTTTAAGTAAAGCTTAAAAATAAAAATGCCGCTATTTAGCGGCATTTTTATTTTCAGTTAATCTAAACTTGGTAATATTTGTTCACCAAACCACTCTGTTAATAAGCGTTTTTCGTAATAAAATGATTCGTCGCGGCCCATTTTAATTTTATCCATAAAGCCCATATCTTTAAGCTCCACATCAGTATCTTTACTTAGCACTGTACCGTCGTTATCGGTTAACGAATAATTTAGCTTAATGCGTGGAAAATAAATTGGTTTTACTACACGAATTTCGTCCATACCACCATAACGCACATCACCTGCTAAATCTAAATCTGTAAACTCTACGTTTAATTTATAATCTTTTGGCAATTGCTCGGCTAGTTTAGCCATATGCTTTTCGAAGCTTGCTGCCACACTTTTGTGATATGAGCTCTTTGTTTGGTTTGACGCTCGCACATCACGATAATCATTAAAGTCATGCCATTTAACAACAGACTCACCAGCATGGGCAAGCGCAGGTAATGCGATACACATTGTTGTTGCTATTTTTTTAACTAAATTCATATCTTTCTCCAAAGAGGTAGACCAATCACAAAAGTGTAGATTGGAGTAAACCTAGCATTAGCTATTACTAGGCTCATTTTAGCACTTGTTTATTAACTATAACTTAATCTTACGTATAAAGTGTTACTTGTACTGAGTAAAATGTAATCAAAAGTACTTAATTTACCGTTATTAAAAAAAGATGTTGTTTAAACTATAGAAATTACAGATAAAGCATGTAAATCACCTCTATTTATGGTGAAATTAACTCAATTGATAAAAGGTACCCACGGAGCTTTCATGACTATTTTAGTAACCGGTGGCGCTGGCTATATTGGCTCGCACACTGTTTTAGAACTTTTACAGCAAGGTAACGATGTTGTTGTTATTGATAATTTAAGTAACTCATCACAAGAATCACTTGCGCGCGTAAAGAATATTACAGGCAAAGAGGCCACTTTTTACCAAGGCGATATTCTCGATAAATTCTTTTTAGATTCAGTATTTGCAAAACATACGGTTGATAGTGTTATACATTTTGCGGGCTTAAAATCAGTAGGCGAGTCGGTAGCAAAGCCCATTGAGTACTATCAAAACAATGTACAAGGTACGCTTACGCTTGTTGATGCAATGCGCGATGCTGGTGTATTTAAATTAGTATTTAGCTCGTCAGCCACAGTATACGGCGACCCTGCAAGCTTACCAATTAAAGAAGACTTTCCTGTAGGCGGTACTACTAACCCCTACGGCACATCTAAGCTGATGGTTGAGATGATGCTACAAGATATCGCTAAATCAGATGAGCGCTTTGCGTTTGCTATTTTGCGTTACTTTAACCCAGTGGGTGCACATGAGTCGGGCTTAATTGGTGAAGATCCTAATGGTATTCCAAATAACCTTTTACCGTTTATCGCACAAGTAGCGGTAGGTAAATTAAAGCAGCTCGCTGTATTTGGTGATGACTACGACACAGTTGATGGCACAGGTGTACGCGACTATATACACGTTGTAGATTTAGCTATTGGTCATTTAAAAGCGCTTGATAAAATTGCCAGCAGTACGGGTGCATTAGTTTATAATCTAGGTACTGGTAACGGTTACTCTGTACTACAAATGGTTAATGCATTTATTAAAGCAAGCGATCAGGCTGTGCCTTATCAGGTTTCACCTCGCCGCCCGGGTGATATTGCAGCGTGTTATGCAGCGCCAGAAAAAGCACTTAATGAACTTGGCTGGGAAGCAGTGCGCGGTATTGATGAAATGATGCAAGATACATGGCGTTGGCAGTCAAATAACCCTAACGGTTATAAAGGATAAGTAAAACAAGCTCCGAGCTTACTATAAGTGCGCGGCATCAAGCCGCGCATACCGAGTATTTTAAACACCGAATTCAATTTTATGGCTGCGTCGTAGGCGTAGAGCTTGCTCACGCGAAGAGCGCAGCTTTTAATTACTAATATTTAATTACTTATATCCAATATTTAATATCGAGCATCTTCGTTATGTCTGCGCCCACTGTCTTAGCAAGTTATGATAAACCCCCGTCAATTGAATAATCTCTGGGCTATCTTCTACCTTGCTGCGCAAACTTTGAATCGACATATCTAAATCAAAGAGTAAACCACGTTTTTCGTCGCTGTTAATCATGCTCTGTAACCAAAAAAATGAGGCTAATCTACGCCCACTCGTTACTGGCATTACACGATGTAAACTCGTTGAAGGGTACAACACCATACTGCCTGCTGGCAGCTTTACACTATGTGAGCCATAAGTGTCTTCAATAACAAGTTCACCGCCCTCATAGTCTTCGGGGTCATTAATAAATAACGTCATTGATACATCTGTACGAATTTTTACTGGCGTACCCGGCACCTGTCTAATCGCATTATCTACATGCACACCAAACGATTGACCACCTTGATAACAGTTAAAAAGCGGAGGAAAAATTTTTGCAGGAAGTGCAGCCGACATAAACAAATTACTACGCGCAAGTGCTGCCATAATAATGTCGCCAAGCTCTTGGCATTCAGGGCTATTTTCAGGTAGCTGTAAGTTATTTTTTGCTTTGGTTGATTGATGCCCTGCGGTAATACTGCCATCGGCCCACTGCGCTTTAAGCAAAACCTCATGACAATACGCCACTTCTTCTTTCGTTAGTAGCTCTGGAATTTTAACTAGCATGTGCGCCCTCTCACATTTTCATCAAATAATTAAGGGCAGAGTTAACTCTGCCCTTTTATGCCGTACTTATTTTACTCTTAGAAAGAGTAGCTCGCTGTTAAGCTAAACTTACGACCATCACCTGGTACAAAGTGTCCACCACCTAACTGATCAACGTAATCTTTATCACCTAAGTTTTCACCATTAAACTGCAGGCTCAAATCTTTTGATATGTCATACGCAACCATCAGGTCAAAAATAGTATAACCTGGCGCACGAGAGCGTGTTGACGTAGTCCCGTTGTAACGCTCACCTACATATTGCGCACCTAAACCAAACGATAATTTATCCGACATATCGTACGTAGTCCAAACACTCGCGCTATTTTTAGGCGTACGTGCAAGCTCGTTACCAATTTGAGTTGCGTCGTCGCCTAATGCTTTAGTTACTTCGCTATCTTGGTAAGTGTATGAAGCAATTACAGTCCACTCTTTAGTAATTAGTCCAGTTGCTGAAAGCTCTAAACCTTGTACACGCTGTTCACCACCGAGTATTTCGTCACTTGAGCTATCTGCAAATGGGTCATCAGTACGGGCATTGGTTTTTTCAGTACGGAAAAGTGCAGCATTAGTTTGCAGGCGACCATCCATTAGGCTCCATTTAGTTCCTAATTCATAACTGCGGCTTTCTTCTGCGTCTAAATCAGCTGCATTTGAACGCGTAGATACCGTTAGGCTTTCCGCTGATGGATTGAATGAATTACCTGCGCCTAAATATACACTGCCGTTTTCTGTAGGTTTATAAACTACAGCTGCATTCCAGCTAAATAAGTCGTCACTTGTAGAAATTAAAGCGCTTGGGTCATTGTAATCGTTGTGATAATCCGTAGTGAAGCTATCAAAGCGAATTCCGCCTGTAACTTCCCATTGCTTGTTAAGTGTCACTGTATCAAATGCATAAATAGCTTGGTTTTTAGCTTTAGCTTCAATGCTTGTACCGTCACGGCCGTACACACCCGTAAATGCAATTGTTGCATCAGGATTGTATAAGTCGTTGCGTATTCCATCTTCAATTAGGTTATCAGGCGTAGTTGCAACAAAGTTATGGCGTGTAAACGTTTCGTTTGCAAGTTCAACACCCACTACAACATCGTGAGTAAAGCCAGCAAATTCATAGTTACCAATTAAATCAACTTGAAGTGCAGCAAGTGAATTTTCTGTATCACGTGTTTTTTCATCTGCAAAGGTAATGTCAGTGTCTGTTGTAACAGAGAAGTAACGCGGTGCAGTTGTTACTGATTCACGTTTTACTTTACCTAAACGACCTTGAACACGTAACGTAGTATTTTGAGAAAAATCATACTCATAACGAGCTGTTGTTGAGTAGGCTTCAATATCTTCGTAATCACGATAAATATTACCGTAAAAGTTATCAAAATCGACAGGAGAAGGTGAGCGCGCGCTATCTGCAAGTTCAGCTACTGGCGTATCACTGTAAACCCACGGAATGCCGTAATCTGGTAAATTGTCTTGGCGTTGATACTCTAGGTTTAAATCAAAACGGCTGTTTGTACCAAGCCCTGTTGCAAATGCAAACGCAACAGCATTTGTTTCGTTTTCAACATGGTCACGACCTGCAACATCACCTTTATCAGTAAGAAGGTTTATACGTAGTGCGCTTGTGTCGTTTACTTGAATGTTAGTATCAAAACGACCACGGTAATCGTTTTCTGTGCCTAAACGTAGCGAAACGTCGTTAAAGTTGTCTAACTTCGCCTTTTTACTTTCTAAATTAACACTACCACCTGTTGCGCCACGACCAGAAACTGCTGAACCTGGGCCTTTTGCAACTTCAACGGCTTCAATGTTGTAAATATCACGTGTGTAACCTGCAACATCACGAATACCATCTACAAAAATATCATTTGTAGCACTAAAACCACGAATCGACATGCTATCACCAGTAGGTGAACCACCCTCACCTGCTGCTAAAGAAATACCAGACACATTGCGTAAAGCATCACGTAAACTATCTACGTTTCTATCTTTCATTACCGCTTGGTTAATTACCGTTACAGTTTTAGCTGTATCGAGTAGCGGTTGAGTGTATTTATGCGACGTTGATTTTTCAACAACATAGCTAGACTCAGTTACCGTTTGTGCTTTTACTACAGCCAGCTCTTGAACATCTTGTGCACTTGCCCAAGTTGAAAGCGTTGCTGTAACAACCGCTGCAATTGGCTTCACGTAGGTATTTACTTTATTCGATGGCTTACTCATGGTTACTCCGTAGTTTTTATTAAGCACTTAACTATTGTTAATTTAAGGTACATATTTAATTTCGGCGAAATCCTACCACTCAAACAACGCAATGTAAACGATAACTGTTATCAATTGCATTGTTATGTGAATTCCTATATTGTATACACACTCAAAAATTAACAGTAATTACGTCCCTGTAATTGCTTGTCGTAACTTTCAGGATTGTTGTTAAGTAATGCGAAGCTTAATTAAACCAATTAGCGTAGTTATCGCGCTTTGTAGCACCATGGCAGTAAAAGCCGACACTGTTAGTGAGCTAGAACAACTCGTTAATAAATGGCTACAAATAGAAAATCAAAACACAGAATTAAATACTCATTGGCTTGAACAAAAAAGCAGTATGGAGCAAACCTTAACGCTTCTTAATGCCGAGCAGCAGCAACTTAGCGAGCTTAATCAGCGTAGAAAAAAAAGCACCAGTGAGCTTGCCCAAAAACGCGAACAGCTTGTAACTCAGCAATCAGAACTTGAAAATGATCAACAGCAATTAAATGATCAACTAGCACGTATTTCTCAGCAATTACTTTCATTACAAGTGCAACTCCCCCCGCCACTTTTAAGTAGTTGGAAAAACACTGGTGATTTAAGCGACTCACAAATCAGTACAACTGACAAATTACAAACAGCGCTAAAAATGCTGACTCTACTTAATGATTTTCAACAACGTATTTCAATTCACGAAATGGCTATTAAGCATCCTGACGGGCAAGAAATATGGGTAAAGCAGCTTTATTTAGGTGCAGCACAAGCATGGTTTGTAAGCGAAGATTTAAGTTACGTAGGTATTGGTTTTCCAAGTGACTTAGGTTGGCAGTGGGAATTTGATTCAAGCATTAATGCTGAGCAAGTTGCACTGGGTATTGCGGTACAGCAAAAAAAGCGCGCTGCTGATTGGGTAACACTCCCAATATTAAGTTATGTAAATAAAAACCAGCAAGGGGCTAAATAATGGCTACTAACAGCATAATTAAAGTATTTAGCGCCACAGTGTTACTTTTAAGTGCAAACATTTCTTTTGCAGCTAGCAGTGATGATGCTAAACAAAGTATTTTAAGTGATATAAAAACAGCGCAACGTACTCTAAATAAAACTCAAAATAGTATTTCAAAAGAGCAAGCGACCCTTGCAAAGCAAATTTTTACCAAGCAGCAATCGCTCAGTAAATTACGCGAACAAGCCGCAGTTAATCGCCGCCTAGCTGACGAAAACACATTAAGCCTCGATCAGTTACAAACCCGACTAGACACTTGGCAACAGCAGCAGCAATACCAATTAAACTTACTTAGCCGTTTTGTACGCCAAAATACCAGCAATAGTGCGAGCAGTAACGAGTCGGCTAATAGCCAAAACGAGTTATTAAACCGTGTTGTATCGCAAATTAATAATCAAGAACAGGCACTTTATCCACAGTTTAAAAAGCAATCGGTTGTGCTAAGTAATGGCGAATTAAGCCAAGCTAATACCCTTCAAGTCGGGCCTGTTGCATGGTTTAGTACGCAAACACCTAAACTTATGGGTTTATTAAATTTGGATGATGAATCTAATGCATTAAAAGTAGCGTTAGTACAATCTACAAGTGACGATAACCCACTCGATAATACTTTAAAGCAAAACGGTGTAGGCTCAACATTACTTACTTTTGATCCTAGTTTAACGCACTTAGTGACTAGCCAAGCCCAACAAGAAAGTCCGCTTGAACACCTAGAGAAAGGCGGTTTATGGGCTATCCCTATTATTTTATTTGCCTGCTTTGCACTAACCATTGCGCTATTAAAAGCCGCGCAACTACTGCGTTTAAGTAAAATTAAAATGCACTCTCAAATGCAATTACAGCAATTTTTTAAAGCTGAAAATAGCAGTGAATTTGCAGGCATGCAGCAGCAGTTATTTAACTTAACGCTGCAAAGCGAAAAAGGCCAAGTACGAGACGATCAATTATTTAATCAGTTAATTCATGATAAGCATAAACTCGATAACTTTATTGGCGCTATTGCCGTTACGGCTGCAGTAGCCCCACTACTTGGGTTATTAGGCACTGTTAGCGGCATGATCGAAACATTTAAAATGATGACCTTGTTTGGCTCAGGTGACCCAGAAGTTGTATCGGGCGGTATCGCACAAGCACTTATAACAACCGAATTGGGTTTAGTCGTTGCCATCCCTGCATTGGTATTAAATGCATTGCTATCACGTAAAGCAAAAGCGTACTACAGCCAGCTCGAAGGCTTTGCATTACAGCTAAGTCAACTAGAAAAAGGAGAGACCAATGTTTGAAAAAATCGTTAGTAACCCTATTTGCTGGTGTATTCTTTTACTCGCTTTATTTGTATACCAGCTGATTTTTCATGACTTACTGCACCTTAAACAATACCAAGCGCAGCGTAAAGGTTACTGGCAAGAGGTAAGCTCTATTTTAACTGCAGCGCTTCCGCTACTTGGTTTATTAGGCACTATTGTTGGTTTGCTTGATACATTTAAAGTAATGGCGCTGGGGCAAAACGAGTTAATGAGTGCAGCCATTGGTGATGCATTGCTAACAACTCAATTGGGCCTTGTGTGCGCTATTCCTGCATGGTTAATGCAAGCGTATTTAGCGTATTCGCAGCGTAATCCTAAATTACATACGTTAAGTAAACAGTTAGGGTAACACTATGCAATCACGATTAAAGCACAAGCTAGAGCAAGAAGCGGGGCAACATATCGATATGTCGCCGCTACTTGATGTGGTATTTATATTGCTAATATTTTTTATTGTTACAACCGTATTTGTACGCGAAAGCGGTGTTGAGGTTGATAAACCACAAGCCGTATCGGCCAGCCGCCTTGAGCAGCAAGTTATATTTTTAGCAATAACCGACTCTCAACAAGTATTTTTTGATGGCAGCCAAATTGGTGTTGCTGGCGTGCGTAGTAGTGTCGAGCAAATGTTAAAACAGCAACAACGCCCTGTGGTTATTCAAGCTGATAAAACAGTACCTACTGAGTTACTTGTTCAAGTAATTGACGAAGCAAAGCTGGCAGGTGCGGCGAAAGTTAACTTAGCTACGAAGCAATAATATGCACACGATTGACTCGTCTCAAAAAACAAAAAACAATCGCCATCCACTTTTTGCATTTGGCCTTAGCCTCATTGTACTTAGTGCTGCATTACTGCTTTTATGGCTTGGACAACTTGCAGAGCATCATATACAAGACAAAGTGGTTGTACGTGAGATTGCCATGGTGGCACTGCCACCTCCTCCTCCGCCATCAATATCGCAACAGCAAACAAGTGAGCCAATGCAAAGCTTAGCGGTAGAAGGTGCAGGCGCGTCTATTCAAGCCGTAAAAATTAAGATCAACAGCAATTTAAGTATTGTAAAACCCGATACATCTAGCGTAAAAGTAAGCGCGCCACAATGGCAATCAATGAGTGTAAATTGGGATGCATTTAGCTTAAATCAACTCGATGGTCTCCCCACTTTGCTTACTCCCGTCAAGGCCGTTTTACCAAAAAGCTTAACCCGCCGAGGTGTTGATGTATTTACTGTAAAACTCGATGTATTTATTGATGAAAGTGGCAAGGTAAGTTTAATTGAGGTAGTACAAAACCCATACCCTGAACTTAAACCAGCTATCGACAAAATTATTAAACAAAGCCGCTTTAGTGCACCTAAAAAAGAAGGTGAAACCGTACGCGCTCGCTTTATTTGGCCAATCGAATTTAAACCTTAAGCCTATTAAAATGAAAAACATGAATATATTTAAAACGCTAAAACCATTAACTTCCGCACTGTTGACGACTGTAATGTGTTCATTACCTTTAGTAAGTGCAAGTAGCGTACATGCAAGCGCTGCCAGTGATACTAATGCGCCACTAAAAGTAACGTTATCGCCTAGCGATCCAACATGGCAGTTGGCTATAAATAATAAATTACTGGGTCCTACAGAGGTCCTTATTGAGCCGACCGAGCGCGGTTTTGCTCGCCAAGTGCAACCACTGTTACAAGCAGGTAATTACAGTGAAGTCGCTGCGCTATTTAAAGGCCGTGATATAAGCCAAGATAGCACTGCTTTAAACTTGTTACGTGCACAAGTTTTGCTTTCAACAAAAGACTTTAATAACGCTGAACAAGCTTACTTAGCGTGTTTAAAAGCTTCACCTGATTTAGTAAAAGCACACCAAGGTTTGAGCCTTTTATACATGCAACAAGCAAAGTATGACAAAGCACAAACACACTTAGTACGCACTATTGAACTTGGTCAGGCTGATGCACAAAGTTATGCGCAACTTGCTTATATACACGTGCAGCACAGCCAACCTTGGAGCGCAGTAGCGGCGTACCGCCAAGCACTGATGCTAGCGCCAGAAACAAGCCAATATCAACAAGGGCTATTGTTTGCGTTAATTGAATCGGGTGATTTAAGCCAGGCAAGTGCATTACTAAAAGAATTACTTAATAAAAGCCCTGATAAAGCTGAACTTTGGCTGCAGCGTGCACAAATAGCGTTACAACTTGATCAAAAAAAGCAAGCGCTTGCTGCTATTGAAGTGGCCTTAAAACTCAACCCTAAAGATACCAGCAACCAGCTTTTAGCCGCTCAGTTGCACTTAAGTGAAGGTAGCAGTGAACGCGCTGTTAGTTTATTAAAGCAAGGTTTAAAATACGCCACTAAACAGCAGCAAGTTGAGGTTATTAATACCACGATGCAAACTTTAGGCTGGCTTGTGTCTCAACAAAAATGGGATTTAGCTAAAGATCTAATAGGCAGCGCAAAAAGATTAACTAAGCAACTACCCCGTGATGAACAAGCCCAGTTTTCTGTATACAGCGCACAAATTGCTATGCAACAAGGTAATACTAAACGTGCTCTTAAAAGCTTAAATAACGCACTTAAAATAAACCCGAATTTAGGTGATGCCCTACTTAGTTTAGCGAGTATATATCGCAGTAAAAGCCAACTTACCCAAGCAAAACTTATGTACGTTCGTGCACAAGCCCTACCTGATTACCAACTATCGGCGTGGCTTGGATTATCGCAAATAGCGATTGATTCTAAAGACTACCCGAGTGCGCTAAAGCATCTTAGAAAAGCATTACAAGCTAACCCACAACGCCAGGACTTAATTACTAATATTCGCGCCCTTGAGAATATAGTGCGCCAAGAAGGATAAGTTTAACACCGTGGTAAAACTCACTTGTAGCCGCGCAGCTTGCTGGCGTGTAAAAACGCAGTTTTTAAAATGGCTTTATAATTAGAAGCTACGCTTCCCACATGAGCAAGCTCGTCTACAATATATATCAACCAAAGCGTTACCAATTTTGCATTTCGACTATGCGTGATTGCGTGCGTGCATATTCAAAGCTCAACTTTTTACCTTTATACAAGTGTTCAATGTCGGTTTGCGCATTTATTACCAGCAATTTATGGCAATCGTAAAACTCATCTACTAAGGCAATAAAGCGCCGTGCTTCGTCGTCAAAGGTGTGCTCATCAAGCGTTTGTTTTTCGCGCTGATAACTATCTTCTATACCGTGAACAATAACTTTACCCGTTGCTTTAACACCCATTTGCGGTACGTTCGATACATATAACACATCAAATTGCGTTGCCAAAAACATATAATCGTTAGCACTGCGTGGGCCTGAGCATAGCGCCATAAAATCAATCATCAAGGCGTTATCTGCTTTTAATAAATAAGGTAAATCGCGCCCATGCACGCTAATTTTATTACTGCATGTTACAGCCGGATACGAAGCTAAAAACTCATTTTTAAAATCGTGATTAGATAAATTAATAAAATAGTGACGACTGTTTTTACCGTATCTAAAACGGTGATCGTCCTCCCCCGCCACGTTAATTATATGGCAATGACTATTAATTAAATCGATAGTAGGTAAAAATCGCGCTCGTTGCAGGCCGTTGTAATAAAGCTGCTCTGGCTTTGCGTTCGATGTGGCCACCAGCACAACACCTTGTTCAAACAATGCATTGAACAATCTGGCCATAATCATAGCATCGCCAATGTCGCTCACAAAAAACTCGTCAAAACACAGTACTCGAATATTTTTAGCCCACTGTTTTGCAATTAGGGTTAATGGATTTTTTTGACCTTGTAACTGCGAAAGCTGGGCATGCACTTGCGCTATAAAATGATGAAAATGCAGCCGCTGCTTTTGCTCAATGGGTAGGTTTTTATAAAATAAATCCATCAACATCGATTTACCACGCCCTACGGGGCCATATAAATAAACGCCTTTTATTAAAGGCGCTTTTTGCCACCATGATGTGTTAGCTTGAAGTTGCTCGCTTAGCGTATTTAAAGCTTCCACCGCATTTTGCTGCGCAGCATCAAAACACAGTTCACCCGTGTCTATTTTTGCTTGGTAAAGGCTTAAAATTTGTGTGCTGTGCACTGTCATGGTATTTCACTATCGGCTATAATCGCGCCCATTGTAGCCGACTAAAAATGTGAACCAAAATGAAATTCCCTTGCCGCTTAGATAAATTTATTAGCCACTTAGCTGAAATACCGCGTACCCAAGCTCGCGCGAGTATTAAGCGAAAAGAAGTTAGCGTTAATGGCGAAGTAATTACCTCACATAATTTTCAGCTAGCTCAGCAAGATGAAGTACTGTACCAAGGTACGCCTTTGGTATTTTTAGGTAAGCGCTATTACATGCTAAATAAACCTGTTGGCTATGTATGTGCTAACAGTGACGAGCTACATAAAACTGTTTTTGACTTACTTGATGAGCCAAATATGAGTGACTTTCATGTAGCAGGTCGTCTTGATATAGATACCACAGGGTTAGTTATTATTACTAATGATGGCGATTGGTCACATAAAATCACGTCGCCTAAAAGCAATAAATTTAAAACCTACCTAGTCGAAACCCAAGAGCCTATTACCGATGAAGCACTTGAGCAATTACGTACAGGCGTCATGCTGCATAACGAAAAAGATTTAACCCGCCCAGCTATAGCAGAGAGACTTGCTAATTACGGCCTGCGTTTATCAATAAGTGAAGGTAAATATCATCAAGTTAAGCGTATGCTTTACGCGGTAGATAACAAAGTAGTTGAGCTGCATCGCGAGCAGATTGCAGGGATTACCCTAGATGAAAACTTGGCTAGTGGTGAATATCGATTATTAACAGCGCAAGAAATTAAGCTATAAAAGTGCTTTAAAGGAGCTAAGGCTTGGATTATTAGTTAAAACAATATAGCCAAACTTTTACTTGAGCCTGTTGGCTTGCTCTACTAAAATAGCGACCTTCAAAATTACTAAGGTCGGCCGTGTTAGTTAACTACAATCCCCCTATGAGTCCGTATTTAACGATACTTTTTCAGGATGACGACTTACTGATAGTTAATAAACCAAGTGAGTTATTAACTGTCCCAGGTAAAGATCCTAAACATGCCGACAGCTTAATTAATCGTGTTAATCGTGTTTTTCCAACAGCAAGAATAGTGCACCGCTTAGATATGGCGACTTCTGGCATACTGTGCCTTGCCATGAATAAAGCAGCGCACAGACATTTAAGTATGCAGTTTCAAGAGCGCGAAACAGCTAAACGTTACATAGCACGTGTATACGGACAACTTGAAGCTGAAACAGGATCAGTAGATTTACCCCTTATTTGTGATTGGCCTAATCGCCCAAAACAAATGGTTGATCACGACAGAGGTAAACCTTCGCTTACGCATTTTAAAATACTTGAGCGTGAAGAAAATGCAACCCGTGTAGAGCTAACTCCCATCACTGGTCGCTCGCATCAACTACGTGTGCATATGTTAAGCCTTGGTCATCCTATTTTAGGTGATAGACTTTACGCCCACAAAGAGGCACTTGCTGCCGCTCCTCGCTTACAATTACATGCACAAATGCTGCAATTAAAGCACCCTGTAACTGAGCAAGTACTTACTTTTGAAGCCGAATTAGAGTTTTAACAGGTTCAAATTCACTAGCTAATTCGCTCTATCTATTAAACTTTTAGATAACCTTGCCGATACCTAACTAATTGTCATTAGTTAGGTGCGTTATGCTATTTCCACGGTTTTTAAAAGGGGCTTTTTATATACAGCTCAGCTGTGCGCTACTTTTAGCTAACCCTATCAGTGCGGCGGAACATATTGCTCCACCTAATCTATCAAGCATTGAAAATAGCGACATTGAGCGACTACTTCCAAGTGATGAAATAAAGCCTATATTGGCGGGTGAAACAGAATTTTTAAGCCTTTACAGCGAGTATATGAGTAGTAATTTTAGAGGTATCGTAATACTTATACCCGATTGGCACTCTTCACCTACCAATAACTCAGGTATGAGCTACTTGCGTAAAGAGCTTAATAACTTAGGTTACAGCACCTACGCAATGACAGTACCCGACATTGATTGGCAAGCAAGTAAACTGGCCGAAGCAACGCCCAGCGAAACCGAAGCTGCGCCTAGTAAAGCCGAGGAACCTGCATCACCCGACATAGCAACAAACGCACAACCGCAGCCTGCAAAAATAAAAGAAGAACCTCATTACGTTAATGCAATTGAAAAAGTAACTGACGACATACTTGATAACTATAAAATAAATCTCATTTCTCGTTTTAATGCGCTGTACCAAACCGCTATGGAAGATTCGAGTAATATAGTGGTTATTGCACAAGGCACGAGTGCGGGTGTGTTGTTGGAGTACTATGCAGATTTTCCGGACGAAAGAGTTGAGGCATTTATCAGTTTAAGTAGTTACTTACCTAATACTAAGCGTAACGAAAGCTTGAGCCAAACAGCATCACTTGTTACACCCGCCTTACTTGATATTTACTATGCAAATGACAGCACAGACATTTTAATGAGCCTTAAAAATCGTCAGCGCTGGGTGGACCGAAATGCAAAATTTGATTACCGCCAACGCCAGTTGTTTGGCCTGCGCGATCAACCCGATCAACACGCACGCCTAACAAAAGAAATAGACGGTTTTTTACGCCGACTTTTTTAAATACTCATAAGCAGCTTGAATATCTTGGCTCTTTTTAACAGCCAGTTCCATCATGTGCTTTGGTAAACCTTGCGATACTAATTTATCTGGATGATGTTGCGACATAAGTTTACGGTACGCTACTTTTATATCACGCTGCGTTGCATCGCTACTTAAGCCTAATAACGCCAATGCTTGCGCACGGTTCATATTATTATTTGGCGGTACATGGTGGCCAGAACCTTCACGGTAACTACTACTTTGACCTTGGTTTTGTTGCTGCTGATTAAAGCGCTGTTGTTGCTTTCTAAAGTTAAACTCAGCTTGATAACGCTTTAATACAAATGCAAAGTGTGTTTTAGAAATGCCTAGCTGTTTACTTACTTCTGCTAATAATTGCTTTTCTTGTTCGGCTAGCACTCCATCAGAAAACGCCATTTGAATTTGTATTTCTAAAAATAACTGTATTAAATCGTTTCGTTTAGCAAAGCGTTCTTTAAAATCGTGTACTGTTTCTTTAAGTGAAAAGTCGCTCTCTTTACCTGACTGAAATGCATGCTGTGCTTCACGGCGTTCTTCGCCTTTTAAGCCCATTTCATCCATAAACAAGTTAGCCGCTTTTATATGTACTTCGCTGACTCGACCGTTCGACTTGGCAATGTGCCCCATTACGGCAAAGCAACTTGAAAAGAATAAGGCTTGGCGCTCGTGAACATCGTCACCACTAAATAAGCTAGAAAAGCCGCCTGCTTTATCAAAGTTATTTTTTAAGCTTTTATCAAATAAATGACCTAGGTATAAACCTAAAATGGCACCAAATATTTTGCCAAACATAAAGCCAAAACAAAAACCGAGAATTTTTCCCCACATCTATAATACTGCCTTCTTAAAAATTGAGTTGTTACGCCTCAAGGCGCGTGTTTAATTGGTTTAAACGCTCTGGTGTACCAATGTCATCCCACTGTCCTATATAGAGCTCAGTAGAGACTAAATGTTCATTTAGCTTTTCACGTAAAATAGGCCCTAAAGGGCGAATACCTTGCGTTAACCCTTTAAAAAAATCAGCCTGATATCTGCCAATCCCCGAAAATGTATATTTTTCACTCTCGGCCGACAAATGGCTTAATGCAAAGTCGCCATCTGGATTGTGTGGCGGGTTTTCTATAAGCACTATGTGCGCCTCACCGGGTTGTAAATGAAGTTGCATTAGCGCACTTACATCATAGTCGGTGTATACATCGCCATTTACTACAATGAACGAGTCGCCCAACAGCGGTAACGCTTCAATTATACCGCCAGCCGTTTCAAGGCCACCTTCAACTTCTTGGCTATAAAGTATATTTACGCCAAATTGACTGCCATCTTTAAAGTAGTCTTTTATTTTATCACCCTGCCACGCAAGGTTTATTACAATATCGGTAATGCCGGCAGCTCTAAGGTTATTTATATGGTGCTCAATAAGTGGTTTTTGTGCCACTTTTAACATTGGCTTTGGCATATTTTGCGTTAGCGGCATCATTCTTTGCCCGCGCCCTGCAGCTAAAATCATCGCTTTCATGAGCGCTCCTTTGCCAACTTTTCAGTCACTTTTGGCACTATGGTATTTTTTGTCCACTCACTCAATGCTTTAAGCTCTGGGTAATTTGCCGCTACTTCAATAATGTAATCAAGAGTCGGTAGAATATTATCTAAATAACCTGTTTTACCATCGCGTAAATACAATCGACAAAATATACCCGCAGCTTTTAAGTGGCGCTGTAATCCAGTTAAATCAAACCAATATTTAAACTCATCAAATGAAGTATTAGCCAGTAAATTTTGAGCCGTAAATTCCTGATAAGCAAAATCAAGCAAGCTTGTTAACTCTTTTTGAGGCAGTTTAAAGTAGCAATCGCGTAGTAGCGAGGCTAAATCGTAGCAAAGCGGCCCGCGTACAGCATCTTGATAATCTATAATTGCCCACTGGCCGTTACTGTTCATAATATTACGGCTATGGTAATCGCGATGAACGGTAACAGTTGGCTGCTCAAGCATGGCCTTTATTAATAGCGCTGAACTTGTTTGCCACATTGTTTTTTGTTCTGCACTGAGTGGCTCATTAATAAAGTCGTTTACTAACCACTGGCTAAATATATCAAGTTCTAGTGTTATAAAATCTTCGTTGTACGCTTGCATAGCAGGAGCTGCCGGCGTTTTAGCCCATTGAGCGCTTAAACTAATTAATGCTTGATAGTGCTCGGTGCGGTTTGCATCATCAAGCATGTCAGCTAGGTGCGTACTCCCTAAATCACTCAGAACAAAAAAGCCTTGTTTCTCATCACTTGCAATAATAGTAGGAAGTAAAAAGCCTTGCTCAACAAACACCCGATTTAGCGAAATGTAAGGTTCGTTATTTACTTTTTTTGGATCTGAGTCCATCACTATTAAATGCTTATTATCGTGATTTAAACGGTAATAACGGCGAAAGCTAGCATCACCCGTGATCGCGTTTAATGTATGCGACTTGGCATTAAGCTGTGTGTTTATAAATTGTTGTAAATTCTCAAAGCGTGTCATTTTATAAGATATCTATTTTTCACTAAGTTAATTAGGTCAATTACTGTAATTGCCATTATTTTCCTTTATTATGTGTATATTATATTAAACACACAGTATTAAGGTCGATAAATGAGCAAAACCTGGGGCATATTGATGCTAAGCGTAGTTAGCGCACCATCGCTTGCCGAAACTGAACTGGCACACAACCTTTGTGGCATTTCAATGCAAACCAGAGCTTGGCAACCACTTGAAGGCCTTAACCTTGGTGAAGTTGATATTCAAGCTGATGATGTTGAGCTACTTGGCACTCAAAGCGCTGAATTTACCGGCAATGTTGATATTAACACCCTTAAGATGAGTTTGTCCGCACAAACTGCGTTGATAGACAAACAGCGCGGTTTATTAAATGCAACGGGGCCAATTACTTATCAAGATTACGTAAGTAAAGTAAACAGCACCGGATTAAATGCCGATTTAAATAATTCAGAAGTCAGTTTGTTAGGCGCCGACTACAGCCTAACCGAACAACAAGGTAAAGGCGGCGCTGAAAAGCTCACTGTTAATCAGTCTGGCCTATTACTCATGAATGCAAGCTTTACTACTTGCCCAAGTGGCACCCCAGTATGGGAAATTGAAGCTGACGAAATAAACCTTTCACGCGAAGAAGGCTGGGGCGAAACATATAACGCCGTATTACGTATTCTCGATACACCGGTTTTATATTTACCTTATTTTACATTCCCGCTGGATGAGCGCCGTAAATCGGGTTTACTTACCCCGACTATTTCAAGCTCTGACAAATACGGCCTTGAAACAATTACGCCGTACTATTTAAATATTGCACCTAATTTTGATGCCACTATTACGCCTCGTTATATGTCTAACAAAGGGCTGCAATTACAAACAGAATTTAGATACCTAACAGAGCAACACGAAGGCTTAGTAGGGATTGAGTATTTAGATAGTGATGATTCTGAGCCAGACTTAAATGAACGCTATATGTTTCATTGGCAACAACAAAGCTACCTAGGTGAAAACTGGCGCGCAAACGTTGATATAACCAATGTGAGCGATGATAACTACATCACCGACTTAACTTCAAACTACGCAAGTAAAACCGATACTCAGTTATATCGTACTGGTTCACTTACTCATTTGGGTGATACATGGCGCACCGATATAAAAGTGCAAAACTTTGAAGTACTGGGCGATCACTTAGAATCATACACTGCAATACCACAAGTTAATTTTACGCAAACTGCGCCTTGGCGTTTTGATAATTTTGACTTTAGTGTGTCGGGCGAGATTAGCCATTTTACTAATGACTCATCTGAAGTAGCGATAGACAGCGCAACTCGTGTACACGTAGAGCCTAAAGCACGCTACAACTATGCCACTCACGCGTGGTCATTTTTATCTGAAGTGAGCTTATTACAAACTAATTATAAGCAAAGCGGAAACTTAACCGGCACGCAATACAGCGATACTGTATCGCGTACTATCCCAAAAGTACGTTTGTATTCTCAGCTTAATTTTGAGCGCGACGCATCTTACTTTTTTGAAGATGCTATACAAACCCTAGAGCCGCAAATTCAATATTTATATACACCTAATAAAGACCAGTCAGACATTGGCTTATTTGATACAACTAAGCTACAAGACGATTATTATGGTTTATTTAGAGACGTGCGCTTTTCGGGTGTTGACCGCATAGCAGCAGCTAATCAGTTTACTTTAGGTGCTACAACGCGCCTATTTGATAAAAAACAAGAAGAAGTATTTAATTTTAGTGCCGGCCAAATATTTTATTTAAGTGACGATGCCAAGCCAACAGAGCAAGGCTTGAACTCAGACACTAATTATAATGCACTATTTGCAGCTCAAACCATGTTACATTGGCACCGCCGTTGGTACCTCGCTGGAGGTATTCAATACGATACAGATGGCAAGCAAATGGTACAGTCAAATGTAACACTTGATTATAAAGGTGATAATAATCAGCTAGTACAATTGAACCATCGCTATGCAAATGATGTCTCAGGAAATACAATCGAGCAAGCAGGTGTATTTACAAGTATTCCTATTAGCGACGAATGGCAATTTATTGCGAGCTATCATCGAGATCTTGAAAACAACAGAAGTATCGAAGTATTGAGCGGATTACAGTATGAATCATGCTGTTGGGCTATCCAAATTACTGGGCACCGCCAAATTGAAACAGATTTAAATCAATCAATAGGCCAAGAACAAGCAACTTTTGATTCAGGTATTAGTTTGAATTTTGTATTAAAAGGACTTGGCAGTAAAAGCCGTTATGATGCACAAAAATTATTACAACAAGGTATTTTTGGCTATCGTAGACCGTATTTTCTTAGTAACTAGTATCACAACAGTACTATCAGCAAGAGTAGTAAAAAGAATATGAATTTAAAAAAATTATTAACATCAGCAGTTTTAAGTGTCAGCCTTTGTCAAAGTGCAATTGCTGCACCAGTAGAAATAGATAAAGTGATTGGTATTGTAAATGAAGGCGTAATTTTAAAAAGCGAAGTAGACACCATTATTAATCGTGTTAAAAAGCAAGCCGAAGAACAAAGCCAAGAGCTACCAAAAGATGAAACACTTCGTGTGCAAGCTATAGAGCGTTTAGTAAGTCAAACGCTTATGATGCAAATGGCTGAGCGTATGGGATTACAAATCTCAGACAGCCAACTAGATCAAACTCTTGCAAGCATGGCAAAAGAGCAAGGCGGAACAATTGCCGATTTACGCCGTACTATTGAAGGTGCCGGTGAAAGCTTTCAAGCTTACCGTGAAGAAATTCGTAAAGAAATTACTACACAACAAGTAACACGTGCCAATGTCGATCGCCGTATTTATATTAGCGAGCAAGAAGTTGATAATCTTTTAAAAATAATGGAAACCCAAGGACAAAGTGCTGAAGAGTACGACATTGGTCATATTTTAATAGACATTCCTAATGATGCGACAGCCGACGAAATAGCTAGCGCCAAAACACGTGCTGATAAAGTTATTGAACTGTTAAACGATGGCCAAGAATTTAAGCGTATTGCTATTTCATCATCAAGCGGCTCTAAAGCACTTGAAGGTGGACAGCTTGGTTACATGGGTATTAACGAAATGCCATCGCTTTTTGCTGAAGCAGTAAAAGGCCAAAAGAAAGGCGCTATTGTTGGCCCTCTTCGCTCTGGTGCTGGTTTTCATATCATTAAAGTACAAGATGTTCGTGGCCTACAAGTTGTAGAAACAACTGAAGTGCGTTCACGTCATATACTAATTAAACCTTCAATTATTTTAAGTGAAGAAAAAGCACGCTCTATGCTTGCTGGCTTTGCAAAAGACTTACGCGCAGGCACTGCTGACTTTGGAAAGTTAGCTAAAGAGTACTCAGAAGATCCTGGTTCTGCACTTAAAGGTGGCGAGTACGATTGGACAGATCCAACTACCTACGTACCTGCGTTTAAAGATACATTGCTTTCTCTTAAGCAAGACGAAATAAGCGAACCGTTTAGAACACAGTTTGGTTGGCATATTGTGCAGTTACTTGGTAAACGTGTAGCTGATAAAACTGAGCTAGCCAAACGTAACCGTGCTCACGGTATGTTATTTAACCGTAAGTTTAAGGAAGAAAGTTTTAACTGGCAGCAAGAAATGCGCGAGCAAGCTCACGTTGATATTTTCCCAACAGATTAATAAATATGACCTTAAGAATTGCGATTACACCGGGTGAACCCGCCGGTATTGGCCCAGATTTGCTACTCACGCTTGCTCAGCAAGCGTGGGATGTTCAACTTATAGCGATTGCCGATGGCAAGCTATTAAAAGAGCGTGCAAAACATTTAGGCTTAACAATAAACTTAATTAAATTTGATGATAATGCACCCGCCATCGCGGCACCTGCTGGCAGCTTGTATATTCATCAAGTTGATTTAGGGGTTGATGTAGAACTTGGCGTACTAAACGACGGTAACGGACAATACGTGTTAGATACCTTGCGTATAGCAAGCGAAAAAAACATGGATGGCACCTTCGATGCTGTTGTTACAGGCCCTGTCCACAAAGGCATAATTAACAAAGCAGGTATTTCGTTTAGTGGGCACACTGAGTATTTTGCGCAGCAATCAAATACTGCTGATGTAGTTATGATGCTTGCAACAGAGGGCTTACGCGTTGCACTTGTAACCACTCATATTCCACTAGCATATGTATCGCGTGCAATTACACCTGAGCGTTTAACTAAAGTAGCGGGTATTTTAAATCACGACTTACAAACTAAGTTTGGTATAGAAAAACCACGTATTTTAGTGTGTGGCTTAAATCCGCATGCCGGTGAAGATGGCCATTTAGGTCGTGAAGAAATAGAAACAATCACGCCAACGCTTGAGATACTTAGAAGCGAAGGTATGAATTTAATTGGCCCACTACCGGCCGATACCTTATTTCAAGATAAATACCTATCTGAAGCAGATGCAGTACTTGCTATGTATCACGATCAGGGATTACCTGTGCTAAAATACAAAGGATTTGGTAAATCGGTAAATATTACCCTTGGCTTACCATTTATCCGCACATCAGTTGACCACGGTACTGCACTCGATTTAGCAGGGACTGCTACAGCTGACGTTGGCAGTTTTGAATTAGCGATCCGCGAAGCAATTAAGCTCGCCCAAGAAAAAGCACAAAATCAATGACCGATAAAGTACATTTAGGACACCGCGCTCGTAAGCGTTTTGGGCAAAACTTTTTATTTGATGAATCTATTATCGATAAAATAGTCTCTGCGATCGATCCTAAACCAGAAGACAACCTAGTAGAAATTGGCCCAGGCCTTGGCGCAATTACTGAGCCAGTAGCCGAATTAAGCGGCCATTTAACGGTTGTTGAATTAGATAAAGATTTAGCGCAACGATTAATTGAACACCCATTTTTGGGTCCTAAATTAACCGTTAACCAAGGCGATGCAATGACGTTTGACTTTGCAAGCTTGGTTCGCGACGACAAAAAATTAAAAGTGTTTGGTAATCTACCTTACAATATTTCGACACCGTTATTGTTTCATCTTTTTGAATTTTCAGATCATATTGAGCACATGCACTTTATGCTTCAAAAAGAAGTAGTAAAACGCATGGTAGCAGGCCCAGGTAGTAAAACATTTGGCCGCTTAAGCGTAATGACTCAATACTACTGTAATGCAATGCCGGTTGTTGAAGTACCACCTGAGTGCTTTAAACCAGCGCCAAAAGTTGACTCTGCGGTTATACGTTTAATACCTAAGAAGCCAGAGCAACGTACAGCAAAAAGCGTTAAGATATTAAACACAGTGTGTTTAGAAGCCTTTAATCAACGCCGTAAAACACTGCGTAACAGTTTAGGTAATTTACTAACTGCAGAAGAGCTTACTAGCATTGGCATTGATATAACGCTGCGTGCTGAGCGCTTATCTTTACAACAATTTATTGATATAGCTAACTGGATTTATGACAACAAGCAGTAATATTGGATCGCCTGTAAAGGTATCTGTAGAAACATTTTACGTAGAAGGCCAATCTCAACCTGAGCTTGAAAAATACGTATTTGCTTACTCAGTAACGATTAAAAACCATAGTTTATGTAGTGCAAAATTACTGAGCCGCTATTGGTTAATTACCGATGCAAATGGCAAAGAAGTGGTAGTAGAAGGTGAAGGCGTTGTTGGCGAAATGCCAGACATTGGCCCAGGCGAGAGCTATAAATACACCAGCGGTGCAATTTTAGATACACCTGTAGGCACTATGCAAGGCCATTACACGTTACGCAATGAGTTTGGCTCTGAGTTTCAGGCGCCTATTAATGTGTTTCGTTTGGCTTGCCCTAACATTTTGCATTAAGCAATTAGATGGCAGATTATGCGATAGGTGATTTACAAGGGTGTTTTAGTGAATTTAACACCCTTTTGCAACGTGTTGATTTTAACCCAAGTAAAGATCACCTTTATTTAGTTGGCGACATAGTTGCCCGCGGGCCAGACTCCCTAGCCTGCTTAGACTATATTTATCAACATCAAAATAGCATGACCATCACTTTAGGCAATCACGACCTCCACATGGTTGCCTGCTACTTTCTTAACAAACCTACTAATCCAAAAGATAAACTAAACCCAATATTTGAAAGCCCAAAATTAGCGCGTTACATCGCCTTTTTACAAACCCAACCATTGGCCTTAGAGCTTATAAAACATAACTGCTTTATATCTCATGCCGGATTAAACCCCGATTGGTCTATTGAAGATGCGCTAAAACAAGCACAATTTGCACAAAACTGTTATCAATCAAACAATGCTAAAGCGTTTTTTGAACACATGTATCAGCCTCATCCTATTGAGTGGTCAAGCAATCTTGATGACTTTGCAAAATTTAGATACATAGTTAACTATTTTACCCGCATGCGCTTTTTAACAAGTGATAACAAACTTGAGCTTAATGCAAAGGGTGCAATAACCGATAGCCAAACACTAACTCCTTGGTTTAACCATCCGAATATAGCTAAAACGAAACACGATATTATTTTTGGCCACTGGGCAGCACTTGAAGGTAGGACAGGTAATCCACGAGTTCACGCCTTAGATACAGGCTGTGTATGGGGTAACACCATGACTCTAATGGAGCTAAGTACTAAAAAAATAATTGTTGAAAAATCCCACCTTTCGTCTAAATAAACTGAAAAAAACTAATACATCTGTTAGATTTATAAATTAATAGTTAGAATTAGTTAAAGTAATTGATTTTAATTACTTAACTTATCTGAATTAAAGCCGATAAGTCTTAATTGAAGTACTTTTGAGTGGAAATCTTATGAACCTGACAGTAAGCCAACGTATTTGGGGTGGTTTTATATTTATCACCTTATTATTATTAATAATTGGTGGTAACTCCTTAATAAAAATTGCAAATATTGACCGTTCCACTCAAAAAGTGAATCAACTATCACTTCCAGCACTGAATAAAAGCTCAGAACTACAAGCCGAATTTATTTTAATGAGTAAAGCAGCCCAAGCGAGCTTTTACACCACATCGGCCAATGAGCTTGCGCCGATAAAAGCACATGTTCTTGAACAAAAACAGTTATTCAATACCCTTCATCGTGAACTTCAAGACGTAGTAAAAAACGATACGGCACTTAATCAAAGTAGCCAAAACGTAGAAAAAACCTATTTAAGCTTTTTAAGTACTGTTGAAAATTTATTAGAAGACAAAAGCAAACAACTTGCGCTTAATAAATCTTTGAATGCACAACTCGAAAGCATTGAGCTTACAGCTGAGGATGCCAATTCAGTTGTACTTGATATTATTGATATAGATGGGTTTGAGCAGAACTATCCACGTGCTTATCAAGCTGCAAATAATTTAGAAAACAACTTTATGTCGGTAGTTAGTAACAGCACCGACATGCTAACCGTTAAAACGCTTAATACACTCGACATCGTTAAAAACGAGCAAACGTATTACTTAGAAGAAGTAATACGTACCGTTGCGTTAATTCAGCCCGCAATAGAACAAACGCACAGCGACTTATATTCAAGTCTAAAAGAGTATGTTGATATTTTAGAAAGTAATATCAAGGGGAGTAATGGCTTAGCTGCAAACAAAAAGCGTTTAATTGATTCTATTACGCTTACGCAATCAGAGCTTGCACAGTCAGAGCAAGCTACCAAAATGGCACTTAACCAAATTGATGAGTTAGTTAATCAAGCAAGTGACGTTGCGTTCAAATTACAGCAAGGTGTACGTAGCGACGTAGACTCAGCTAATTTATGGACTTGGGTTGGTATGGTTATAGCAACTATTTTAGCTATCGCGATTGCTATTATTACTGTTAGTCGCATTACTAAGCCTCTTGCTGAAGTTAACCGTATTTTAGATATTGTTGCCAGTGGCGACATGACACAACGATTAGACGACAGCGCTAAAGACGAATTTGGCGAACTATCTAAAAGTTGTAATACATTAATTGATAGCTTACGCAGCTTAATTAAAGGCATTATTTCACGCTCGACTCAGCTTGCAGCAGCATCAGAGCAAACATCAGCCATTACCGCCGAATCAAGCCAAGCAATTCGTAACCAACAAGCACAAGTTGAGCAAGCCGCAACTGCAACGACCGAAATGAGCAGTACATCGCAAACGGTTAGCAACAGCGCTCAACAAGCACTTAGCGAAATTAAAAACGCTGACAAAGAAGCTGAACGTGTTAAAGGTATTTCGAATAACAACAAAGCCACGATTGAGCAATTAGCGCGTGAAGTAGATGACGCTTCACAAGTTATTAATAAACTGCATCAAGATAGCGCATCAATTGGCAGCATATTAGATGTAATACGTGGCATAGCGGATCAAACTAATCTACTTGCACTGAATGCCGCAATTGAAGCTGCACGTGCAGGTGAGTATGGACGAGGCTTTGCGGTTGTAGCAGACGAAGTACGCTCTCTAGCGAGTAAAACTCAAGAGTCGACCCAAGAGATACAAGCAATGATTGAGTCGCTACAAACAGGCGCTGAAGCTGCAGTAACGGCAATGAGTAAAGGTAAGCAACGTGCGGTATCGTGTGTTGAGCAAACCGACCTAGCAAGTAGCGCACTTGATTCAATTACATTTGCCGTTTCGCAAGCTCACGATGTAAGTGAGGAGATTTCGACTGCGGCACTTGAGCAACAACAAGTAGCGCAAGAAATTAGCGAACGCCTTGAGTCGATTGTAGCCATTGCGGAGCAAACAGCCGAGGGTGCAAACCAAACTAATATTTCAAGCTCAGAAGTAGCAAAACTTGCTGAAGAGCTTCGCTTGTCGGTAGACGAATTCAAAGTTTAACTTTACTAAAACGATTAAAAAACCCCGATGATACGGTGTATCATCGGGTTTTTTGTTTATAGTTACTTTAGACTTGAATCTGCCAGGTATAAAACCTCATCTACAAAACATTTTTACCACCGAGAGCACAGAGGCGCTACGCGCTACACCGAGAAGTGACTGGATCTTACTCTTTCACTTCTCATTGCCTTCTCAGTGGTGATATCAATCACTTATTTTATGTGCGAGGTATAAAACCTCACCTACATAACATACAACCTGTAGGTGCGAATTTACTTCGCGCTTATACAACTGAAAATACTAGCTTTTATTTATAAAATCTTTATACCACTTAATAAGCTCACTAACGCCTTGCTTGACACCAACTTGCGCTTTATAACCTGTCGCATTAAATAAATCTGTAGTATCAGCATAAGTTTTATAAACATCACCCGCTTGCATTTCACGGAAGTTCTTTTTAGCTTCAGTACCTAGTTCAGCTTCAATGGCTTCAATAAATTTCATTAAATTTATTGGGCTACCGTGACCAATGTTATAAACGGCATACGGAGCAGAACTAGATGCTGGCGAACCGGTTTCAACTCTCCAATCTGGGTTTGCAACAGGTATAACATCGGCTGCACGTACCACGCCTTCAACTATGTCGTCTATGTAAGTGAAATCACGCCACATATCGCCGTTGTTATTTATATCAATCGTGTCGCCAGCAAGTATTTTTTTAGTAAAAATATACGGTGCCATATCTGGGCGACCCCATGGACCATAAACAGTAAAAAAGCGCAGTCCTGTTGTAGGTAAGCTATATAAGTGAGAATAGCTATGCGCCATTAGCTCATTTGCTTTTTTAGTTGCAGCATAAAACGACACTGGGTGGTCAACACTATCAGTTGTTTCAAACGGTGTTTTCTCGTTTAAGCCATATACGGAGCTAGATGAAGCATAAACTAAGTGTTTAACTTTATTATTACGACACCCTTCAAGCACGTTTAAGTGCCCTACTAAATTAGAATCGGCATAAGCATCGGGGTTTTCTATTGAATACCTAACACCTGCTTGCGCTGCTAAATGTATTACTTTATCAAACTGCTGTGCTTTAAATAACTCGCTCATTGCTGGGCGTTCACTTATATCAAGCTTAATAAATGTAAACGCTTCATGGCTTTCAAACTGCGCTAAACGAGCTAGTTTTAAATTTACATCGTAATAGTCGTTAAGATTATCAATACCGACTACTACATGGCCGGTCGCTAACAACTTTTGGCATGTTGCCGCACCAATAAAACCAGCAGCACCCGTTACTAAATATTTCATAAACACCTTAATTTTTTTAGGTCAAAGGTCAAAAAGCCTAATCCCAAGTTTCAATAGTTTTCATTAAGGCAGATATCATTTTTGATAACTGCCTAGACTCTTCTATCCTAGCCCGTATTTTTACCTAAATGTCTTTAACTTTTAAAGCTATGCTTATTTGCTAACGTCAACGCGCTAACAAGGCGCCTACAACAATAACACCGCAATTATACGGCTGAGTCGTAGATACAAGGCGTGAAGCTTACTCACGCACAAAAAACCTAGTTTTTAACTGTAAGCCTTTCAGCTAGTTGCTATTATTTCAATCAATCACTACCAAACAAATCACGCGTATAAACTTTATCTGCAATATCGCTAAGCTCATCAACCATACGATTAGATACAACAACGTCCGATATTTGCTTAAACTCATTTAAATCTTTAATGACACGAGAATGATAGAATTCATCCTCTTCAAGTACTGGTTCGTAAACTACAACCTCAATACCTTTGGCTTTAATACGCTTCATTATGCCTTGAATAGCAGAGGCTCTAAAGTTATCAGATCCTGTTTTCATTACTAAGCGATAAACACCAACCACTTTGGGGTTACGTTTAATTATTGAGTCAGCAATAAAGTCCTTACGTGTGGTATTGGCGTCAACTATCGCACCAATAATGTTATTAGGTACAGTTGCATAGTTTGCACGTAACTGCTTAGTATCTTTTGGTAAACAATAACCACCGTAACCAAATGATGGGTTATTGTAATGGCTACCAATACGCGGATCTAAGCTAACACCTTGTATAATTTGTTTACTATTTAAACCATGGGTTTCTGCGTAGCTATCGAGCTCATTAAAATAAGCGACGCGCATTGCTAAATAAGTATTTGAGAAAAGCTTAATCGCTTCAGCTTCTGTTGAGTCAGTAAAAAGAACTTCAATATCTTCTTTTATAGCGCCTTGTTTAAGTAAGTTGGCAAACACACCTGCACGCTCGCTTTGCTCACCAACAACAATACGCGATGGGTATAAGTTATCGTGCAGCGCTTTACCTTCACGTAAAAACTCTGGCGAAAATATTAAGTTATTAATGCCAAGTTTTTCTTTAATACTTTGCGTAAAAGCAACAGGTACCGTCGATTTAATGACCATAACTGCATTTGGGTTATGCGCTATCGCATCTTTAATTACCGCTTCTACAGAACTTGTATTAAAGTAATTGTTTTCTACATCGTAATCAGTGGGTGTAGCTATAATGACAAAATCAGCATTTTTATAGGCTACCATTTTGTCTGCAGTGGCTGTAAAGTTTAAGTCACTTCGTGTTAAAAACTCACTAATTTCGATATCAACAATAGGTGACTTTTTATCATTTAAAAGTGCTATTTTTTGCTCATCTATATCTAATGCAACTACTTCATTATTCTGCGCCAAAAGCATTGCGTTAGAAAGGCCTACATAGCCCGTACCGACCACAGCAATTTTCATATTAATCCTTTATATTTAAAAATATTTTTATTATTTTACCAGAGCGAGCAGAGAAAACGAACAAGCAAAAAGTTTATTATTTTCGTAAATATCCGAGCAACCACACCTAGCAGAGTGAATTCAATCAAGTGAAAATGATCTCAGTTTTTTACTGTAGATATTATGCACACAAAGACCCCTTAATGACTGGCAAAAATTGATTGGGCAGTAACAAACCAGCAGCTTATTTATTGACGCGTTTTGTAGGGAAAACAAGTTACCAACTTCAAAATTTTATAAATATCGGTCTAAATATAAGAGGCTGTAAAAGCACCTAAATTAGTCAAAGTGAAAAACAAAGCCATTCCTCATGAAGTCAATACCTCAATTTCGTTATGTAAGTTCTTTATCTAATAATAGTTCCTGCTATTAGAAGAAAACACTCCCCTCCCCGCCAGCCCTTATATAGCAAGACTTTACGCCCTATTTAGCTTTTTTCATGAGACATAAAAATGTCTGAATTTGGCTCTTTGAGACACTTCCACCTAGCAAATGGCTGAGATAAAAATGTGTAAAAATACACATTTTATCTGCCAACGTACCCAATAATGCACCTAAAAAGATACTCGCCGTGTCTGAATATGATTGTTCTATAGGGGGTTACCTTGGGCCCCCTTACGAAGTAACTATTAACATAAAAATAAGAAGAGTTATAAGTATAAATAGGCACCCAGTATAATCTCCTGGTCCAGGGCCTTCTAGTTGCTTTCTTCTTTTCTCACTCTCCTGTTCACATACAGCCTGAAACTGACTTGTAAAGGCTTCAATTAATTCCTTAATTAGTTTAACACTTTCAGCCGCTTCTTCTTTTATATCACACGGTATACGCTGAGTAACGATTGCAAAGTCACCCTTAAAAGCATGTACAGAATATTGGTAGTTTCCGGATGAAAATGTGTCTTTCTCATATTTTAAGTTAAGTATTGCATTACAACCGGCTTCAACAGCAAGCTTTTTTATATGCTCCCTCCCTTCATCAGGGTTTTCGAAAAATTGAGTGCTTAGGGGCAACCTTTTTTCCACGTGACCATGTTTAGGGTTGGGGTATTTGCTCATAAAAAATTTAACGGGCTCACTTTTAAAATAAACACGAGGGACTATGATTTTTTTTGCAGCTAACCCTTTAGGGGTAGGTATAGGAGTGAATTCAACTACAACGCCCTTAACAAGCTTAGCTTCATCTGCGCTATTGAGTAAATTTGTAAAGTGAAGAAAATAGCTTTCATCATCATCCCCATTAATAAATCCATATTTTTTACTTTTTATATATGATACAACTTTACCTTTCACTACTATTCCCTATATTTATGTTTAAATAATGGTTGTTTCTGCATTCCCGTAAAGCAGAGGCAATTAGCGCTAGCTCCAAACGCTTTTGAAAGAAAATTAAGACTTGCTTGATTTGATAATCCCCCTTTAACATCTATCGAAAATCAAGGCTATATTTGCTATTAACTAGTTGAACATTTATAAAATAAAACTAAGCCCCCTCCTTTATTATCAATAAAAGATATTTCAGAAATGGCTTTTATAATACAGTCTTGGATGTAGTATTTTTGTAGTTAAAAATGTTCAGCTCAGATGCAGTATGAACGTATAGAGTTAAGAATAGCCTTCGTAGCAAATCTTATGTACTTCATATATTGTTAATCCTTTGTAGAGGAATATAGACCTACCAGTAAGCTACACTTTTCGCCTATAGACCTTTGAACACTTAACTTTGCTCAGAAACACAAAACTTTTTTACTAGGGTATTTCAGACAATAGGACATGTAATCTTAATGACTATTTCGTCTAGACTAGGGAGAAATTCGTCCCTATTTAAAAAGACTTACTGTTTAATGTACCCTTAAGGTCGCTCACCTAAAGATAAGCCACTTTTTTCTTCATACTCAAGCATTGTTTTTTCACTGTTTGGACCTGTTATCCTGTATTTAACAGCAGCGCCTAACCTATACTTTTTCATTAAGTCATCTTTTGTAACTGTATAGAGGGCCATGTTTTTTCTAAAATTTTCAAATCTATGAAGTGATCTTACTGATCGATAAGTATGAGGGGAAAGTTGCATATTTATATTACTATAAGTAGATACATCGTTATTTATATAAATTGATAGTGACATCAAATCTATAAAGCTATCAGATTTATTCTCTATATATAACGTTTGATCACCGCCTGACGTGTAGAGCACTATATCTTCATTGTGGTAGCGGGGAGTGAAATCGAGTAACCTTTTATTTTGACTCTCAATTGAATACACCACTTGGTGCTTTGCTATTTTTTGATCCAACCTCCACGTTTTGGTGCAATTATCAATTTTTGTCTGCCAATTATTGATTGGATAACACGTCAGTGAAAATTTTACATCGTTTCCTAATTGCGTAATATACGCATTAAATAATGCATCCATTTCCCCAGTACTTGCCCATGCTTTACTTATGCCCGAACTCGGATTCTCTGGTTTATTTTGAATGCTAACGCGTACTTTTTCTTCACCCACACTCTGTGTATAGATCTTACTATTATCAACCGTCTTTATGCTTACGTTTTCTCTAATAACAGATGTAGTTTTATCTAATTTTTCAATTAAGTGCGTATATGCAGATCCTGCTCTCTTATTATGTGTCGACAGTGCTAAAAACATATTTTCAAGATCGACTTTTTTCACGGCTTCACGAGCAGCTAAAGCATAAGCGCTCTCATCGAACTCAGTGCCATATATCCCTCGCGCTATGGGTGACAACAATCCTAGACTAAATGCAGTGCCAATAACCCCCATCGCACTTGCTACACCTTCTTCAAGGGATACTGTCATCGTTCTAAATAAGGGGCCGTCTGTATCACACAATCCGGTGTTATTTCCTTTTGAGCCCGTTAAGCTATCTGTAGAGCAGTAGTTTTCTTTGGGGCTAACATTAAACGCCGGCGACATATCATTTAACTTCACCCATGGCCCCGAAGTTGGTTGCAACCTGAACTTAGAAAATACGTAGCCCTCATCTATTTTCTCAAGGTAACCATACATAGTGGGAAAGGCTGAGTAATTTGATGAATGTGTTTCAAATGACAAAGGTTCTGGCGCTGTATGCATTGTAGTGTTACAAGCAATGAGGGTGCACGAAAACATTATTACTGAACATTTATTGAACATTAAAATTCCATATAATTTAGAGTCCTATCTCGTATATATTTTACTTTTTACATTCTAGATTTCAATGCTTTTGCAATAATAAATAACTAATATTTATTTAAAGAGTAAGCATTTATAATTGCAACTTTATCCTATTTGGCACAAGTCAGACTTAGATGAATTCATGAATAGTTAAGTTACCTACTTCACCACTGAAGTTATGTATGGGGTATCCGTGCGTTCAAAAAGGGCTGTAATTAACAGGAGTTAATAAATCTCTCAATTGGTTTATACCATCAAAAATTTAGGGGCTGGAAGGATAAAATAAAAACACCCAATGCTCTTCTAGAGCGCTACAATAAGGTTTATATAATGGGCTTATATAGGGGATTAAAATGACGTGTAAATATGAAAGGTTTTTTATCGACGTTCTAAATTTAAAAAGCGTAAACGAGGCACCAACAAAACAACATGAAATTTATTTTAATGAGATAAATAAATTTACAAAACACTTATTAATACTTACACCGCAACAAGTCATAGACTACCTATCACTAGACAAACTATACACTCAGAGTGATCTTGAGCTTATGGAAGAAGATAAAATCCTTTTTTCTGTCACACAAACAAGCGAAAAATCCAATCATGGCTACCCTGCCTTTCAATTCGATGCAGGTGTTGTAAGACCTGTTATAGCCCGTATTTTAAAAATACTCGATGGCGATTATAAAAACTGGGATTTAGCGCTTTGGTTTAATTCCTTCAACTACGATCTAGATATGAGTCTTATTGAAGCTTTAGATACAGTTCCTCTTGAGCAAATATTAAAAGAAATCGATAAAGAAAAGAACCCGTATCAATAGGATTACCAATACAGCTACGCTTTTTTAGCCGTTGAGTCATTTTAGATCACACTTTCTCTATGTTCGTGTCTAAAATAAGGTTACAAGTCACGTTTTCTCGCAGCCACTGCTTATAATTCTTATGACCTTTGTTAGATTAACGCCTATTGCTGACTAGTGCGCTCAGTCGATTAAAACTTAAATTTCCCCATCGAGTTTTCTCTTGCATCATTTAAAAGCCAATATCACTTAATATTTAAGCTATTGAAAATAAATGTACCAAAAATAGACAACGTATAAATCAACAATATAATCAAAAAGTATAGAAAACGTCCTCAAGCTACATCAAATGTGATGAGCTTAAAAAATAGGTGAACACTATGCTATATAAACAGAAATCAATCCCATTATTCAAAGCTAAGTTAAAGGCGCACCCATTGCTTAATAAGCTTATAGAAAATGATGTACTGAAATTAAGTCCCTCACTGTGTATTAATAAGTTACCAATTCAAGAAATACAAACGTTGCTAGATTTACATCCACTGCCAGTGAGCCAAGTTGCTAATGATGATACCTACTTCGCACTCGCGCCCAGTGGAGTGCTTGAACGCTTTAAAGCTCATCCATTATACGCCGAGCTTAACTTAAAGTTATTGGTTTATCCAAGTGACGCTGTTGAGCTTGTTTTGAGATCGACCTTACTTTGTGACCCCGCATTTACATATTCTTTAAAAGCAAATTTTAATAAAAATTTACGCAATCGCCTCACCTGCTTTGATGAGCAAGGGATCTCACGTCCTAAAAAATCATTATTGGCAAACTTAGCTAATACGTCGTCTTCAACTTTTCGATAGTGCAGGAGTTCCTATGAGTTCATTTGAACATGTGGCAAGAAGCAACCGTTTAAAAAATGCAGGCGGCTGCTATCCAGATGCAGTTGGCCACGCTGTAACATTGGCTATTTTATTAAAAAAATTGGCGAAGGTTGATAAGAAAGAGCGAACGGCAATGAGCATTGTTGCCCTGTTTATATGGCTAACTCAAGATTGGGGGAGTATTGATGATCCAAGAGATATACCTGACTTTATTAAAATTTCAGGCTCAACACCTTGCCAAGAGCACGCTTTTAGAACCTATTTTGATGGTACGGAATCTTGGGCTGAGTATGCAAGGCTATGTAAAGACAAAAATAATACAGTGTACTTATGGCAGCCACTTCCGCCTCAGCTTAATAAGTTTTTTCAAAGCTTTATTGCGGCTCAAAGTTACGATACCCCTTTTTTAACAAAAAAAGGAAAAATAACATTATTCGAGTTGATGCATGCTACATGGAAAACGCCACGGGCTTTAGCCGCAGAGCCTCGAGTCAGAAAAAATAGCTTTTTTCGTTACTTTACTCAATGTGTCCAAATAGATAATACCCTTGGTCCTATTACTACAGTACAGCTCATTGAAGCTCAGCAAGCACACCACAAGAGTGCAATGCACTATCAAACGCTTGATAGTGATCGTATTCGTTATAAAATATTTGAGGCACAAGATCGCTACCTATCTCGCCTTATTGATGCAACACGTCGAGCCAAATTATACCGCTATTACGACCTGTTTCAAAAAGACCACTCAGTAAACCTTATAGACCCCCCCACCAAAAAAGCGGAATACTTGTTATCGCAGCAAGGCCGTATAAGTCAGTTTCAACTTGATAACACAAACCACAGTCGCGATAAAGTCTGCAGCAAAGCAATTAAATTTGGAAGCAGACGCTCGATAGAAGATACCTACGTTAGTGAGTTTTTTTCAAAATTAGATAAATTAACTAGGCACCCTAAAATACTGTCTACGCTGAATAACGATATTGATAAACACCCTCTTATGTATAGATCTGACTTATACGAGTACTATAAAAATGCGACTTATCGTATTGCGTTTTTATTTATTGTGCTTACAGGCGCCAGACCCACCCATAGTATAAGTATACTATCTGACCATTACTCTGGCGGTGATATTGTATTTATTAAAGATAAAGGCCGTTATAGGCAACTCATACTTTGCGACTATTTGCAGAATGAGATCAGACAGTATTTAGTATTCCAATCGGCTGTTCGTATCCAATTTAATTCGCACTTCGACATGAATGAATTGTGGTATGAAATTGATATTGGTGGCACTCAAGAAGCACTAACCAGCCGTAAGTTACGCTTATTCATGCATCAACTTTGGCCGAATGTGGTGCCTTATCAATTACGTCACTTTTTTTGCTATTGCGCTAATAGTCATACAGCCTCAGAAAAGTTATTTGATCAAGATATTGATCGCCTCATGGGCCATGAAAAGCTAGGTGAGCACCTCGGTAGTGACTTCCTTTCTCCTGCTAAATTTAACGAATTAAAGACCTACCTAAATACACTTCCAAAACGCTTAAAACTAAAGGTAATGACTTATGTGTAAGCAACTAATACCTGATTATGCTGAGACTATTGACACTTTTTTAACTCAGTCCTGGCCTTTAAGTACTTCACGAGATGATATTACCTGGGTATTGAAAAATAGCTCATTTATAGAAAAGCAAGCGCGTACAGTAGAGGCCCAAGACCTTCGACTTATAAAAAAGTTGATCAATACCATACCCACAGGAAAAAAAGAGCTTATCGGCTTGCACTTGATGGTGTCCTCTTTTACTTAGGGAGTGCGTGTCAATGGCAAGTACCCGGGAAAATTGAATCAGCAATAAATGATGCAAATAATAAGTGGTTTGAAGATATTGCAAAAGGATCAGCACAGGCACAGCGCATTTTTTCCCACTACACAGATGAAAAACAACACTTCATTAAAACAAGAATACCGTTAACGCCATGTTTTATGGCCTTAGTGTTAGGATATGACGTTGCTCCATTGTCACTCACACATATTACTGCAATTTTGAATAACCCCGATTCGATTACTAATGAAGCTCCTTGCCCTCGCCTTCGCGTTAACCATATAACCTCTGGTTCAGATGAACAACGCGTAACACACTATCACTTACCACTCATGACCTATCGCATACTTAAAGATTATTATGCACAATCGCTTGAGCCAATAAGCACTAAAGCACTCTGTACAAGCTTAAGTCAATACTTACACTCACCTGGCTTACCCTATACGAATGAGTTTTTATGGCCAAAACTTTTTCAAATAAGCTGGTACCTTCGCTTTAAACTTCCCCCCATTTTTATTAAGGATTTGGCTTACCCTGAGCGGCATGTAGGCCTGTCAAACAGCATGACTGTATCAAATATAAAAGAAGCAGATATTTATGCTATCAATTGGAATACCAATTGGTTTGATTCATTAACTAAATTACAAAAAAGAATATACTGGACGCATGAAATTTTACTTAAAGACTCAGAGAACTGGGATTCTGTCGAAACACCTCTTTGGGATGCCAATAATATTCTACCGCGCTTACTGTTTGATTACACAAAACAACTGCTTTTGAATGGGGGAGTTAAAAAATTCCCCCTCGCACTAGGATCTATTAAAAACTACACCTCACTTAAAAGTAAACTTGAGCCCTATCCGCTATGTTACGCAGATGCGATTAGCGAAAATGCAGTTAATACATGGGCTAAAAAAGTTTATGACTCTATAGATTCTAATAATGTTAAGGCAACTTTTTATAGATTTTTGCGCTTTTTAAGCTACCAAGAGCAAACAGATACGCTTGATTTAGAACTTTTTAGCCCTCCCTTTGTGCCGCCTTCGGTGAGCCCTGCACGCTTAGATGTTGATGAATGTGATCTGCTAATTAAGTCACTTATAGATAACCAAACAAACCACCCTTTGCGTAGTTTATTTTGTGCAATTGCTGCTCTATTGGGCTTTTACGCTATGCTCCGCCGCGGTGAAGTGCTGAGACTACGCCGTAAAGATATTCACTTTACCGTTAAGTCAGGGCTGTTAACCGTAACTGTTACTAACACCGCTGAAGGAACAACTAAAAGTAAAAAATCTCGAAAGGTATATACCGTCGTCCCTCAGCAATATCGTCCCTTATTTATATACCTTTTTGAGATAAAAAAAGGCTCACCGCGTAATCACCCACTTTTAGGGTTTGAAGGTGAAAAGTACCAGTCACGGCAACTCTATTACCTATTACCTGTGTCACGTGCGTTGCGTTTTTTCTTTGGTACACACCTTAATTTTCACCATCTTCGCCACAGTGGCGTGCATATATTTATGCTGCAAACTCTACATTGTGTGAGTGATACACCTGATGAACAACGTGGACAAACCCCACTTGAGCGTGAAGTCCTATCAAGTAAATCTGTCGCTAGAAGGTTTAATTATTGGCTTGAAGGCAGAGAAGTGCGCGAAGTAAATGACGCCGTTTTTTTAGATCAAATGGGCCTACAAATTGGTCACATTCATTATAGCACCACACGTTGGTCGTATTTACACGACATCGATTGGCTACTACCTATTATCAGTCGTGCTCATACATCGTATACACAGCGAAACTATACGCACAGTGAGCTGCGCTATTTATTAGGGCTAAAACCTGACTCTAACGACCTACGTCGTAAATCAATCAAGCTTAGGCGTCATTACGATAAAAATGCACTCGATCCAAAACATAATGAACCCATTTTACCATGTGAAAATGATCTTAGAAACGAGGTATTTGTCAAAGAGATACAAGCGAACATAACGCGCCCAACCGTTGACCACGCTTCAGCTTGGATGAAATCAATTAACACCAGCAATAACACATTATTAGGCTTTATTTTAATAAGCATGCACAAAAGTAAAGCATTTGACCTGAGCGCGCTGAGCTTCATTTGGGATAAAGGAAGCCGACACCACGACCTATCAATTACGAAAGAACAATGCACCGCTTTAAAAAACTTACCTCCCTTTGCTCTGTCTAAAGATGGCCAAGCACTGCAAGTAGCGCTTGCCTGTAATAGCAAAAACGCAGATGCATTTTCTACAGTATTTAGGGAGGCAATGTGGAAATGGTTAAATGTTGAGTTTGCGTTGTCGGTAAATAGAAAAACTAACAATGAACAAAAACTAGCACTGCTTAAAAGGGTGTTCGCTCAAAAGAACGAAACAATTACGCTTAGTAAACACCCTATCGGCAAAACAAAATTAACGATTTTGCTAAGCCCTAAAACACAACTTCCCCCCAACGTACTCAAATTTACATTGTTATTTATACAATCTATTCAATCTCAAAAGGATAAAACATGAAAATTATCATCTCTCATAGTAACCATGCTCAACTTAAAGAGCTTGCTAGCAAAATCGATACACGTACTCCACAGAATAAGGTCACCGTTATAGTAAGTAAAAAAGAGCAAAAGATAGTATTTATTGAAGGTAAAAAACCACTGTGCAATCAGTTCAATTTTAAGCTTAGCAATCAATCAACGGGGATAAAGGATAAAAAGTATGCTATTGACGCAAGCTTTGTAAAACAACTTCCCGATTATTTTACGACCAAAGCCGATATAGAATTAAATATACGTACAGATTCCAAGCAAATCCTTTATATGGAACTACAACATATAAATACAAAACATAATGCAGTCGCACTGCGTCGTTGTACATGCAGTGCTGCAGAACCTGAGCATTTAGAATACCTTAAAGATAATAAAAAAATGAAGCCCTCAAAAGTGTCCAAAACGCTTATTACCAAAGTGGTTGAAGAGGCAACAAAAAACCTGCCCTTTGAGCTGCTTGAATTCAGAAAAGATTGCATACGAATACAACGCGATGGTGAAGTAAGGGATAAGCCTTTGCCCGATACTCTAGACCTTACTACACCGCTGATAATTACAGAAAAAATCACTAAGCACCTCGCGGCTTTGTGTGAGACCACAAACAGTAGTGATATAGAAATAGATCAGGTAGGCGAGGTACTCACGTTTAAAACAGACGAGTGTACGGTCACACATTCATTGGCTGGTATTGAAGAATTTCGGGCAAAAACACCTACAAAAATGAAGACCCTACTTCATTTTGTATTAGATTTTTATACATTTAAAGAAGAACTCAGACACTGTTTAAAGGCATATAAAATTATCAAAAAAGAAAACCGTGCAATGCTATACCTCAATAAAGAACAAGCGGCGGTAGCATTTTTTACAGAGCCTTATGAGTTTGTTCTCCCAATTGAAGTATCCGAAATAATCGGTGAAAACACTGAAATAGACTCGGTGTATCACTTCTCACCTAAAGATTTAATTAACATCAAAATTAAAGATTTAGTCGGCGCGAAAACAGCGCAATTCGATATTATACAAGAGGCAGGTAGAAAACTTAAACTGGGCGTGTATTACGCAAAAGATGACATACTGCCATCCCATACCATTTCAATTGAAAGAGATGATAGCCAATATAAAAAAGTAGCATCACTGCTAGCGAGCCTCAATAAAAATGACAAAAATAAAGGATCGAGTGAGCCAGAAGAACTAATAGAAAAGAATGGTTTTTTTAACAGTGACTTTGAAGATGAGTATTAAAAACAGAAAGTACTGGACAAATAAACAGCAGTCATTATATTTGTTAGTAAGATTAAAAGAACATGGCTTTTTACTACTTATAACACAGTGGTATAAAACACAACCCAGAAATAAAATAAGCAGTTGGGGTAAAGAGGCGGCAACCTCCCTACCCCGTACCGGCTGCGAGCTGTTTAAACCCTACCCAGCCGATGGCTTAATTCTAACGAATTCCATTGGTGAGGGATAGATCTATTTATAGATCGACTAACTAATGGAGGCCATTATGGCTCACATTCGCATTCGTCCAAATGGACGTATTCAATTTGATTTACACCTTTATGGGCAACGCTTTCGTGAAGGCACCAAGCTCATGGCAACACCGGCTAATTTAAAAAAAGCCAATGCCACTCTCAAAAAAATGAACGCGGAAATTGACTTAGAAACGTTTCAGTACCGTGATTATTTTCCTGATAGCAAAAAAGTCGCGAAGTTTGAGACACTGCAACGCACTAAAGACCCTGATCGCCTCTATCCGTTTTTTAATGATTACGCCAATGAATGGTTTGACAGACAAAAAGCCAAATGGAAGAAGAGCTATCAAAGCGTAATGCGCAATACGCTCGATAAATATTTAATTCCTGAGTTTGGGAATATCCTCGTGAGTGAAATTACACTCGCCAATGTGGATTATTTTCGTGAAAGCCTAACGATGATAAAAAAGAATGGTCGACGAAAGCTCACCAACAAGCGTATTAATGGCATCTTGTGGCCACTTATTGCGATTTTAAGTTTGGCTGCTGAAGAGCATGACTTTGCTTACCCTATGCGTCGATACAAAACACTTAAAGAAGAGCGAGCTGATTCTAACCCGCTAACGGCTGATGAAGTGCAATGCTTTTTAGAGGCGGCACCTATTGAGTGGAAAGATTACTTTAAAGTACGTTTTTGGACAGGAATGCGTAGCTGTGAGGTTCACGGTTTACGTTGGGGAGATATAGATTTCAACCATAGATTGATTCGAATTCGCCATAACTGGGTCAATGGTGAGTTGTGTGATGTAAAAACACCTAAGTCACGCCGTGAATTAAAAATGTGCGATACACTCTATGCATTGTTCAACCGCTTAAAAAGCCAAACGAGTAATGAGTTTGTATTTACTCATAAGACCAATCCACTTGATAATCACTTTGTGAGTAAGCAGCTTTGGTTTCCCACTCTAAAAAAAGCGGGCCTGGCACGTAGACGCCCTTACGAAACACGCCACACTGCGGCTGTGCTGCATATTGCTGCGCACGAAAACCCGCTTTATATTTCACATATGTTAGGGCATAGCGATACACGTTTACTGTTTGAAGTATATGCGCCTTATGTTGCTAATGCGTCAAGGCAGGATGGGTTTGCGTTTAATGAAATGATGGTTGAGCGTGGGATTATTTGAGCAAACTAGATACCCAGTAAATACGAGATATATTGCGCTAAATAACAAGCTTAGTGCCAAATAGGCGCGACATAAAATCGCGCTTTTAAGAACTAATACCTTGCTAATTTTAGGGTGCAGCATTAATTAACAATTGCGGTAATATCGGCTCTCGAGGCGCTGTACACTTAAGAAGGCTCTACCATGTTGGAAAAGCCAATAGCTTATTCAATAATATTCGAGCTATTTTGTGTAAAATATTACCTTGAAGGCAGTATACTTTCATTTTATACTTGTAAAGTAGAGCTTATTTAAAAGTAAGAACTACGGGTAATATGGCCCGGGAAAAGGCGACCCGAATCATTAAGTTATAAACCTCACACTATTTAAGTTTTAAATAATTAAATTTCTAGGTGAAATTTAAACGCCTTACTCACCTGCAACTAGGAATTTAAAAATGTTATTTAGTCGCCAAAACCTTGATGCGTCTGTGAACTTATTTAGAGAACAAATAAGCTCCGCACGTGAGTTACCTTTTAAAAAACTAGCTACTATCGATTGTCTTTTTTCATCTATATTTTTTGAAAAAGAAATCGGTTCAATAAAAGCATTAGCCAATAAACAACTCGTTCATGGTAACTTTACAATACCTAAAGCAAAAAAAGAGTTTGCAAGTCGCGGATATGACATTCCGCTAGAGATACTTAAAACTATCATATTCAAAAGTTTAGCCCCCCTATTTCATGAAATAGAGCCGTCATCTGTAGGCTTTAATTATTGCAATAAAAATAATAAAGGCTTTTACTGGCTTCAATGTGATTTTGATCATAACAGTCACCAATTAGAAAATAGTGATACTAAAACCGGATATCTCCGTCTCATGCACACAGGTGGTGTTAAAAAAATTCAGAGTCTTGCTGGCTACAAAGAAATATGTCCAACTTTTGATATCAATACCGCAACACTTTATTGTGACTTATTTAATTACTCAATAGGTATTAACAAGGAAGACCTACCTACATTTGGTTATTTAGGAAAACCTTTAGATATAAATAAAAGCGCATATGTAAGTATATTCGAGTCAGCTCATATTCAGAGCGAATTATCTACCTTAATAACATCGATGCTCATGAGAGAGCTAAGTAATGAGTTTATAAACATAAATTTTTCTAGTTTTACATATGAAGAGTATTTAGAACTCGCTATAGACGAATTTGGTGCTGAAAGGTTCTCGTACCTCATTGAAGAAGCTATGTCTGACTCTTTATGGGTAATAAAAAGAAAGTTTTATTTATTAGGTAACGACTCTTTGAGCACGTCTACAATCTGGGATGCCATCACCATGGACTTCATAATCAAGCTTACTATCCCTAAGCGAGTTATGCATATCGAAGATATTGATCTCAATAGCCCTGCAACAGATTTTATTAAAGCTGTTGTCATTGACGTTATCGAAGAAGCTCAACGCTGCATTTACTGTAAGTAGTGAGCAATAACATATGACACTGCCTCACACATTGTGAGGCAGTTTTCCTATGAGCTATAATATTCTCGCTCTAAAAAGTAAACTCTTTTACAATAACGCTTTTATTGCCGTAGCAATATGCTCAGCTTGCGCTTGAGATGCGACAGAATCAGTTGACTCGACCATAACACGTATCAATGGTTCAGTGCCTGATTTTCGTAGTAAAACACGGCCTGTATCTGCCAATAGTGTTTCAGCTTCTACTACTGCTTGCTTCACTGAATCAGTATTTAAAATCTCATTCGCATTATTTTGTGATAAACGCACATTTAAGAGTACTTGAGGTAATTTTTGCATTCCGGCCACATAGTCTTTTAGTGATTGCTTTTGCTTAATTAGCGCTGTTAATACCAATAAAGAAGCTACAATACCATCACCTGTGGTTGCATAATCTAAGTGTAGAATATGGCCTGAACCTTCACCACCAAGTTTCCAACCAGTATTTTTAAGCTGCTCTACAACATAGCGATCACCTACTTTAGCGCGCTTAAATGGTATATCCATTTCTTTAAGCGCTAGCTCTAACCCGAGGTTAGACATTAGTGTACCAACAACACCTCCTTGTATTTTTCCTTGCAGCTTTGCTGCTTTAGCTAAAATATAAAGTATTTGGTCACCGTCAATCACAGCGCCACTATCATCAACAAGCATTAGTCTGTCAGCATCACCATCAAGCGCAATACCTAAGTCTGCTTTATGTTCAAGTACAGCGGCTTGAAGGCTATCTAGATGCGTAGCACCACATTGCTCATTTATGTTTAAACCGTTTGGTTTATCGTTAATGCTAATAACATCAGCACCCAGCTCTGCATAAACATTTGGTGCTATGTGATACGCAGCCCCATTTGCACTATCGACAACAATTTTTAAACCTTCAAGTGTTAAATCTTTAGCAAATATGCCTTTGCAAAACTCAATGTATCGTCCAGCAGCATCGTTAATGCGTCTTGCTTTACCCAAGCGTTCTGAGCTAACACACTGCATAGCGTTATTATTTAATGCTTGCTCAAGTAAAGCTTCAATTTCTAGCTCTTGCTCATCGTTTAACTTCGTACCAAAATTATTAAAAAATTTAATACCATTATCGTAATATGGATTATGTGATGCGCTAATAACAACACCTGCATCCGCTCTAAAGGTTGATGCTAAATAAGCAACTGCAGGGGTAGGCATAGGGCCAACAAAAGCAACATTAACACCCGCAGCAGAAAGGCCTGCTTCCATTGCTGACTCAAACATATAACCACTATTACGTGTATCTTTACCTATTAAAATCTCTTTTGTACCACTAGAGGCTAAAACAGTACCCGCAGCCCAGCCTAATTTCATTGCAAAATCAGGCGTGATAGGAAAAGTCCCTACCTTACCTCTTACTCCATCGGTACCAAAATACTTACGTGGCATAATTATTCCTTTATAAATTTTACAAACGCGCTATACGCGTCATTGGTCTTAGTTAACTCTATTATTCTAAAAATAAAGCTTTACTACAAAACACAAAAAGCGCGAGTTAAACTCACGCTTTAAATTTAATTTAATATATAAGGCTAAATACATACCTTTACATCAACAAAGTGCGAAAAAATTCTTAATTTATATTCACAACCTTTTGTTTATCTGCGCTTGGCTGTCTTATTTTAGCATTCCATACCAAATCGCATATACCATCAGTTGGATTAAAACCTGTGGGTGCATCTAACAACAATTGGCGAATTGTTTCATGATCAAAGTTATGACATGCAATATCTAACGCTTCTATAAACACATTAAGCTCAGCTAAAGGTAGCATTACTTCACTGGCTGTCATTATACGTTCGTGTGATGTTTCACCCACATTATCGCCTATTAATAACTCTTCGTAGAGCTTTTCACCAGGGCGTAAGCCGGTACACAGTATTTCAATATCGCCATGCGGGTTAGTGTCACTTTTAACTTCAAAACCAGAAAGCCGAACCATTTTAGTCGCCAGATCTTTAATTTTAACTGGTTCGCCCATGTCGAGTACAAATACATCGCCGCCTTTACCCATAGCACCAGCTTGTATAACTAATTGCGCCGCTTCAGGGATCGTCATAAAAAAGCGTGTTATATCAGGATGTGTTAGCGTTATAGGGCCGCCTTCTTTTATTTGCCTGCGAAATAGTGGCACTACAGAGCCACTCGACCCCAATACATTACCAAAGCGTACCATACAAAAACGTGTTTTATGTTTTACACCTTGCTCTTGCGCTAACCCTTGCAGTGCAAGTTCTGCCATACGCTTAGTCGCGCCCATTACATTGGTCGGGCGAACTGCTTTATCAGTTGATATAAGCACAAAAGTCTCAACCTTTGCATTTACCGCGGCTTTTGCCGCGTAATAAGTACCGAACACATTATTACGTACACCTTCTACTACATTATGCTCAACTAACGGCACATGTTTATAAGCTGCAGCGTGGTAAACAGTTTGCACACCAAAGACTGTCATTACAGTTTCAATTCGGTTAATACGTTGCACCGAACCCATTATAGGTACCAGTTCAATATCAAGGTTATTATTAGCAATGTACTCACTAAGCTCCTTTTCTATTGAATATAAACCAAACTCACTAAGCTCAAATAAAACAAGCTTTGTTGGTTTTTGTTTAACTATTTGTCTACACAGTTCAGAGCCGATAGAACCACCGGCTCCTGTTACCATAACCACTTTATTAGCAATGTTAGCGGTCATTAAATCAGTATTTGGTTCAACAGGGTCACGACCTAGTAAGTCTTCAACACCAACCTCAGCTATTTCAGCAAGCTTTGCTTTGCCCTCTACTACATCAGCCATACCTGGTATTGAGAGTACGTTAATTGTTAAAGGTTCTAATTGGGCGAGTATTTCTTTACGGCGGGCGCGAGTTGCGCTTGGGAGTGCTAATAAAACTTTACTTACTTTGCGTTTATTTATTAGCTCGTAAATACCTTTAAAACATAAAACGGGTATACCCTGAATGATTGAGCCATGTTTAGTTACATCGTCGTCAATGAACGCTCTAACAAAATACTCTGGGCCAGCACCTAATGCCGTCGCTAATTGTCGCCCGGCAGAACCCGCCCCATAAATAATTACTGGTTCTTTTTTGCTTGTCGTCATTCTGCCAATCATCGCGCGTACCAATACGCGAGAACCACCCACAGTTAATAAACACAACCACGCAAATATAAATGGCATCGTGCGCGGTATATCTATACCTATAAAGAAGGCGATTAAAACCAAACTGATCGTTGTTATTACAGTGCCTAATACAATTGCCCAAATAGCTTGTGAATTCATATACCTAAGTACTGCGCGATACAAGCCTAAACTTATAAATGTATATAAGCTAACCGGTATTAACACGGCTAATAAAAGCCAATTATCCAAACGCTGCAGCGACTCAAAGCTATCAAGCCTGACAATAAGCGCTAACCAAAAAGCCAGCACAATAAATAATGAATCAATGCACAATGTAATAATGCGTTTTTTGGCACGCGATGCGTTTAAAATAGAGCGAATGAAACTATCCAAGACACGTTCCTTTGTGATGTAAATACAGGGTCAACCCCGTATCGCATTTAGAATTAACAATATGGTTACTATAGCAAAAATAGGCTAGTGTAATTAGCTTTTAATGTAGTTCATTGTTGATTAAATAGTAATAAATTACAATATTAGAGCCCGATAGGGCCGGTTGAAAATTTCAGATATGTCACTATTGATGTAATAAATGGTGGTAAAATGTGTCTCAGAAATGTCTCAGCCTGAGACACATTTTAAAATAACTGCTTTTTGATTAATGGGTTAGAAGCATCAAAAAACACCGCCTAATAGGCTAGGCGATTGAATGATGAGCTTACGTTCTATAAAATTCTTTACTAGGTAATGAATTCCACCACCCACTTTGCCCCAACCCACACTTCATGAACAAGTATTCATGCATAAACCCTAAACAGTGAGTGCAGCTTATAACTATGATTTTTTAACTCACAATTATAAGCTGAGAGTTCGTCACACCTTTAAAATTTAGACGCCAATGAAAAAACTTCTTTCATTACTTGTGTTTTTTTAGCTATTTCAGCTTCAGTAAGTGTTGGGTGTACTAAAAACATCAATGATGTTTCACCAAGCTCTACTGCATTTGGTAAACGCTTTTCTGGGCGCCAAGGAGTGTTATCAAATGCTTTTTCAAGATAAACTTCTGAGCAACTTCCTTGAAAACACGGCACACCGCGCTCTACAATAGCATTAACGATACGGTCACGATCCCAATCTTCAGCTAATTGCTCTGGCTTAATAAACATATAATGTTTATATTCTGCATGTTCACTGTATTCAGGTACTTCAACCAATCGAATACAATTAAACTCTTTAGCTGCATTGTCTAGGTGTGCAGCATAAGCTTGACGCTTTGCAGTCCACTCACTCATACGCGTAAGTTGAATACGGCCGATAGCGGCTTGCATTTCGGTCATACGCCAATTAGTACCAAAGCTTTCGTGTAGCCATCTAAACCCCAGTGGGTGCTCACGGTTATAAATAGCATCAAAGCTTTTACCGTGATCTTTGTAGCTCCACATAGTTGACCATAACTCTTTTGAATTAGTGGTTACCATGCCGCCTTCGCCACCGGTGGTCATTATTTTATCTTGGCAAAAACTCCAAGCACCAACATGCCCAATAGAGCCAACACTTTTGCCTTTATATTTAGCACCATGCGCTTGCGCACAGTCCTCTATTACATAAAAGCCATATTTTTCACTTAGCGCCATAATGGTATCCATTTCAGCAGGCATACCCGCTAAATGCACAACAATAACGGCTTTTGTGTTAGGTGTTAATACAGCTTCTATTGATTCAGCAGTAATATTCTGGCTATTTAAATCAACATCGGCAAAAACAGGTGCAGCACCAGCAGTAACAATACTTGAGGCAGACGCTAAAAAAGTACGTGGCGTGGTAATCACTTCATCGCCCGCACCTACATTAAGTGCTTTTAATGCGATATCAAGCGCTAGCGTACCATTACCTAAAGCAATGGCGTAGTCACTATCGGCCCATGTGGCGAATTCTTTTTCGAATTCACGACCTTCTGTACCCGTCCAATAATTAACTTTATTTGATAAAACAACACGACTGACAGCATCGGCCTCTTCTTGAGTGAAGCTAGGCCATGGAGAAAATGGGGTATTTAACATGTAATTCCTATAAGGTTTAAAAGGCTTAAAAGGCTTAACTATTCTCTGAAACTTTAATGCAGGGAGAGCCATAAGCAATTACACCAGATGGTATATCTTTGACAACCAAACTACCTGCACCAATTAATGTATTATCGCCAATATTAATAAGTTGTTTTACTTTACTTCCAATACCTACCCAACTACTTCGTCCAACACTAACTCCGCCAGCTAATACTGTTCCTGGGCAAATATGCGTAAAGTCATCTATTTTGCAATCATGCTCAATTATAGCTGAAGTATTAATTATACATCCACGGCCTATTACTGCGAAGGCGTTAATGACAGCATTAGCAGCTATAACAGACCCAGAATCTATTTGAGCATATTTACTTATAATTGCACTTGGGTGTATTAGGATTGGAAGGGTGTAGCCATTTTTGGCTAACGTTTTCATTTTTACTTCTCGGGTATTATTGTGTCCTATAGCAACAACAACATTTATGTTAGTGCTAGGTACATTAAGCATATCTGAAAATGTACCTATAACAAACCAATGCTCTATTTTTTTTTTATTAGGATAGGCATCATCATAAAAGTTAACTGTGTATCCAAGTTGTTCAGCAATATCAGCAATCACTTTTCCATGACCGCTTGCACCAACTATGGCCAACTTTTTAATCATTATTAGAACCTTTAAATGGCTTAATGGTCACATGCCCGTCAGCACTTATACCTTCACGTACAAACACTTTTTTTACGGTAAGTAACAATATTTTTAAGTCGAGCCAAAAGCTTTGATTATCAACATACCAAACATCGAGTTTAAACTTTTGGTCCCAGCTAATTGCATTGCGACCATTTACTTGTGCCCAACCAGTAATACCCGGGCGCACATTATGACGACGTGCTTGCTCTACGCTATAGAGGGGTAAATACTGAACCAATAAAGGTCGTGGCCCAACTAAGCTCATATCACCTTTCAATACATTAAATAAACCAGGTAGTTCATCTAAACTAGTAGAGCGTAAAAATGTGCCAAAACTTGTCATACGCTCATCATCTTCCAATAAGTTACCTTGCTTATCTTTACTCTCAAGCATAGTTCTAAACTTCATCATTTTAAATACTTTACCATTCAAGCCTGGACGTTCTTGAATAAATAAAATAGGCGAACTTAAATTAAAACGAATGAGTAAAGCTACAATTGTTATTACAGGTAATAAAGTTAATAAGCATATTGTAGAAGCTAAAATGTCAAATATTCTCTTCATCACAAATTACTTTTATTGTAGAAAGAAACCATTCGTTCCCAATGCTCATAACGCTCATATTTGTCTATGATATTAGTCCTAGCTTCTATTCCCATTGAATCTAACTTATCAGATAACATTGCTTTTTCCATTTCACTGAATAACAAAAGTGAGTTTCTAGGCTCTACGAGCCACCCATTTAAATTTGGTTTGATTATTTCGTTACAACCGTTTATGTCAGTTGCGATAGCGGGCAGTGACATAGCCCCAGCTTGTAGAAGCACATTAGGAAACCCTTCTCGGTAGCTTGGTAAAACTAAAATGTTAGATAATGCTAATGAAGGCCTGATATCTTTTTGAAAACCTAATAAATGGATTCTTGGATGCTCAACTAATTTTTTATATACCACTTTACTTAATGGAGCTGTTTTATCCATATTCCCTAAAACCAATAGACGAGCATTCTCATCCAATAGGCTAAATGCTTCCACTAGTTCATTTAAGCCTTTATCTTTATTCAACCGACCAACAAAACAAAATACAAAATCTTGAGGGCTCAGGTTTAAGCTATCCTTCAACTTTAGAAAATCTTTTGAATCGGTACATTGGTTTCTATTGAAATACGAACTATCTACTCCTGCTATATTACCATAGCCTATAATATCAAGCTTTTTTTTCGTGATATTATAACGGAGCAGATCATTTTTCACTCCATTTCCTTCCGGTATAATTACAGTTGCGCACCGACAAATTAAGCGGTCTATGGTAACTAGTAATCTTTTTTTAAATCCCGACGAAGTAGGAAATATTAAACCAGTGAATGAGTGAATTCGGACTGGGACTCTACATAACCATGATGCAAGCATAGAAACAAGACCTGCTTTAGGAGTATAAGAATGAATAATATCCGGTTTAATTTGGCGTAGTAATCTAATCATTTTATAGATGGAATAAAGATCATAAAACGGATTAATTCCTCTTATCATCGGAATAATATTAACACTAATACCTTCTTGACTTTCAACACGCTCAACCCCTGTCCCTGGAGAGGTAGCGAGATAGACATTAAAATAATTATTCAAGTGATTAGGTTGTTTAGTTAAAATAGTATCTAGGGTCTCTGCAACCGTTGTAACAATTAGCAATTTTCTCATAATTTAACCACACTCATATTAGCGATCCGAAAGCCAATTTTTACTATAACCTTGAACCATTCTATGTAAGCTAAATGTATTTTTAATTCTATCTGAGCAACCTAGTTCTCTCTTTCTCCAAGATAAACCAAGTTGCTTTTCTCTTAATGCTAAATCAATTGCAATTGCTAGTTTACCAGGATCTTTAGGCGGTACAACCCATCCAAAGGTTCCAACGATTAAGGGGGCATCCCCTACCTCGGTAACAATGCATGGAGTTCCTGAAGACATAGCTTCAGCAACAACATTAGGAAAAGCTTCTCCACATGAAGATAGTACGTGTATATCCAAAGCATTCATAATTGCTGGAATATCATTCCGTCTCCCTAATAACATAATATTCTTTTCTATACCCAAGCTTTGAATCTTAGATATTAGATCAATATTATCTGTATCGCACCCTGTACCGATCAATGCACAACATACATTAGGATAACGAGTTTGAATTATTTGAATCGCGAGTAACAAATTTTCATGATCTTTTTGCGGGTCCCACCTAGCAACAAAACCAACTAAAGGAGTATCCTCCGCCAAGTTAAACTCACTTCTAGTTAGCTTTCTTAAAGTTAAATTAGGGACAAACTTAGTGGTATCGTAACCATTGGGTACAACAGAAAAAGAGCCTCTATAACCAAACTTTTTATGTACTAGAACCGCTTCTTCAGCACAGCTTATTATTTTTGTCGGTATCCAAGGTGATAACCAAGCACATAATCTAGCGAATATTATTGTTGATTTACTATTTACATCCATTGATAAATTTGAATGCCTAATCCCCCAAAATATTTTTTTACAACCACTTAGCTTTGCAATAACACCACCTAGAAAGTCTGCATGATACATCCAAGTCTGGACTACGTCGGGTTTCTCTCTTTTTAACTCAGCATAAAGTAACTTCAATGCTTTTAATGTAACTTTACCGCGCGGCATGTTCAGCGTAACAACTTTAATACCTAATGAGATTAACTCATCACCATACTTTCCATTATCCATTAATGAGATAACTATATGATCAAATTCACTGGAACTAGCTGTTACTAGACGGAATAACGCTCCTTCTGCACCACCATCATTGAGCCCAGTAATAATATGTATAACTTTCATTCTATTTCACTTTTAGTATTCACATAAATTTATTAGTAACCATACAAGGCTATTCTTTATTTGATTCTCTACTTGAGATATACGATATTAGTAAAAAAATTAATATCGGAGCAAACATCCATTTTTGACGAACAGAGATACCTAAATTAGCAGTTGTACTAGCTAAAATAAACCACGACATTCCAATATATGACCACATGAACATTCGGTTGCCAATAAGACTATAACCATTAGCTACTGGCCTATTGTTAACCCTCAAAAGAAAGTAATAAATAATTAAAATTAGTAATATTAAATTATCTATCGAAGCCGCCAAAGCAGGAATACTCTGAGCTTCATATGGAAGGGGCCTTAACAAATAAGTAAAAAGCTGCATAGGTAGTGACATTGAGGCGATGTCTACCCCCCCCCCTCCTGACTGGTTATAACCCTGACGTTCATCAATATATGCTTCAATATCATTAATATTATTTGCTTGCCCTAAGCCCGCGTATTTAAGTGCAAATGGCACCATAACCACAGCGATTCCTACTATTAATATACCGATAAACATTTTTTTTATTACTGTAATTTTTTCACTAAAATATATACCCATGCCTATCGCAATTATTAGCATACCAGCCATATGGGGTCGAACGAATAACATAATAAGAATTGCCGTAGTCATAAGCAACACTCTTTTATCCAGAGCCAGTGCTGACCAAAGAGCTAATCCGATAGCCAAGAAAGATAATGAATCTTTACCTATTGCCGATGACCAGAAGCTTACTGAGGGTAATAGAACAATAAGTAAAGCCACTCGACGTAAAAGGATAGAATTGAAAATTACAACTTGGTTTAAGCTAGCATAAAAAGCTAATAAACCAATACTCCCGAATATATTAAAAACTAAAAAAACACCAAGGTATGAAAGCTCGAAAAATCTGAAAATATAAACTAAATACTCAACGGCACGCGTACCTAAAGAAAACGAGTCGGGAGCAAACTCACCTTTAATGTAATACAAAGTTGAGTCAGCAACATTTTCTAATGAGTAAAACATATAACCAATACAAATTAATGTATGCCAAGCATATAAAAACAAAGCCCTAGATTGGGCAACTTTAAAATAATTAGTTACTCCTAAGGTACAGAAAATACCGAAAACAAAAACTATAAACGCACTGATTAAGTGCCAAGTATTACTAATTACTTCCATTGCAACTCTCTAAAAAAGTATAAATAATACTTAAAATTAATATAACAAAAACCCTGTCCGTAGAAAATTAGCTAATAACATTAAAAGAACTTCATTCATTACTTTACTATATAATTCAATTTAAAGTAAATTACCCAGATTTTTAAAGTTTGTTTATCGTTCTAATTTAGCACCGCGCTATAGACAAAACTTCTATGCACAATGCGTACAATTCAATTGATAGTTCAAATGCTAATCATATGCACTTAAATCTTTCCTATAAACGCTGAATTTACCTTTTAAACACATTCCTAGCTAAAACGTATAAAGCACCATACCCTGCACCTTCAAAAGTATTGTAGTAGTCAGTAAGCGTATTAGATAAATTTATACCATCAAGCTTGGGTAATTTTTTGCTTTGAATAAAATTATCAAGCGACGCTAACCAAGACACGACCTCATCAAGTTGGTTATTACCTACGCCCTCAGCTCTTTTCCAATTCAAAGCAAGTACATCTAAGCTATTATTATTGAAAACACCAATATCACGTATATTAGCGCTTTCTTTCACCAAGAACAACAAAGCCCTTTTTTTGCTCGCTTGTTAACTCAAATATATCAAGAAAAATATCTCTTCCAATTAATACACCTTTAATTTTTGGATTTTTATCTCTTGCTCTGCATATCGTTTGTATAAAAGTTTTATGATCTTTAGCCGGTACAAAACGTCCGACGGAAAATACGGCTATATCATCCGAAGAAATATTAAACATGCTACGATATTTAGTTCGATACTGGTGAGAGTAACTATACTTATCGATATCAAATCCATTCCCTATAACAATACAATTGCTTTTATTAAACCCAGATTTCAAGTGTTCCCTCTGAGCTGAATAAGAAACATAAATAACTTTTTTAGGTATTATATATGATAAAAAACCACACAACCGCCTAAAAATATAATTTACAGCTCCATTACCTTTTAAATAAGTATCTCTAACGTTCCAAATAATATTTTTTATACCTAACGTTTTAGCAGCTAGGCCCTATCTGCCTACCATTCCGAACTGTATTCGGTAATCAGTTACTACTTTATCTGGGAGTGTTTTTTCACAATTAAACTGGTTAAAATCATATCCATTTCTTATCACTAAAAGCTTTTCTTTAGAATAACCTAATTTTTTATGACTTTGTAAAGCTGACTCTGCACAGCAAATTATTTTTGATGAGATGATATTTGAAATCACTGAGCATGCTCGGGCAACTAACTTAGTTGAGAAGCTTTCTGATGAAATATCTGATGTCCTAACACCCCAACAAATGTTTTTTACCCCAGCCAAACGCGCGGCAAGGCCACCGATGAAGTCAGCATGATACATCCAAGTTTGAACGACATCGGGTTGTCTCTTTTTTATAATTCTAATTAATTTTAAAAATGCTTTTATGCCAAACTTATTCTGTCCAAGTCCTAGACAAATAACCTCAACACCACCATCCCTTAAGATAGGTCCATATTTCCCGTCTCCCATAAGTGAAATAACGGTATGCTTGGAACTATCATCAAATAAACACAACCGAGATAAAACACCTTCAGCTCCACCATCACCTAATCCTACTATTACATGTAAAACTATCAACTATGTAGCCTCAAAAGTTACAATTAATTTTTATCTTGAATATTAGAATACTACTTACCCTATATTTAAGCATATTTATTCTATTTCCGATTGTTTCTAGGATGTTTTTTCCATATTTTGATATGCAAAACATCTAAAAACTTTGTTATATGATAATACAGCAAACTAAAACTAAAATTTTCATCCGGCATCGTTACTATATTTAAGTTGTCCATTAATTTGGAGCAGTTTTGATTTGTAAATGGATGAATACAATTCGCATGTTCAGCTTTGAGCGCTATTATATCTTTTTTATTTAAGGTAACGAAGTTAATGATGATCTGCTCAACATCAAAAGTGGGTAAGTTTAGACCTAATATATTATACTCATATTGATATACTTCAGAAAAAAAGCCATACGTAACAGGGTTTGCTGTTTTTTCTATGCCAACTATAGAGCATACTCCTAACGAAGATGCTTGTATTATTGCGGTACCGCTACCTATAAATAAATCATAATTAGCGACAACGTCATTAAAAAGAGAATATGGTAAATTTCCCTTAAGCTTAATATGCTTTTCCAAACCAAGATCTTTGATTTTTTGCAGCATCTTATTCTTAAAGTCTCCTTCACCATAGATATGATATTCAATATCATATCCTTTATTTACAAGGCTATGTATGACATTTATCATATAGATGTTATATGTTTTATATTCAACCAATCGACCTACTGAGCAAATTTTTAATGTTTTCTGTAAAGGCTCGTCACAATTTAACTTTATAGGCGTTGGCTCTATAACTCCTAACCTAAAAGTATTTGCGCCCGTTAAATCTATACCTAGCACTTTATTATATAAATCTAAATTCCCTTCAGAAAATAAAGATAGTGACTTTTTAGGTAAATATTCTAAAACAAATTTCCTATTAATTTTTTCATAATACTTAACATGATCTCCCCCCCATAGAAATTTAACTGGATTATAAAAACCTACCGTTAATGGAGTAGAAATATTAAGTATTCGAGCAAATCTATAACCAAGTAAAGCTAATTCACCATCAGTTACATGGATTTGATCAATCTTCTCAAATATTTTTTTTAATTTTTCTTTTTTTATAGAAGTTAATAAAGGCATGCTTTTCACTAAGAAAAATGGGCCTTTAAATATATCCTTATAGAAGTATACATCCGCGTATTCTTCCATCTCTTTCAATAACTCAGTGTTACTACTTTTTCTATCAGTAAGTAATAAAACAGTTGTCACAAGACCACTCTTTTTTCTTTCCTTAGCCATTCGAACAAAGAAGGTTTCTATACCACCAATAGCTAAAGCTCCATAGATAAATAACATTTAATTCTCTTTTCCAAAATAGATTTTAAAAAAATTAACGGATTCAATTAGTCTCTTAGCAAAGAAACCACAAGTTAATAATAATAATATTAACCAGACGATATAAAAATTAGATATATGTGCTTTAGCTAACACCACTACACAAGTTGCAAACATATAAAAAACCAAAATAAAATAAATTTTAAACCTTGGGAAGGGACGCCAAAGAAAAGCACTTGCTTCTGTTTTAATTACAAAAAACATAAAAAACGAGGCCATTGAAGCTAAAGCAGCACCCGATGAACCATAAACTGGAATGAGTAAATAGTTTAAAATAGCATTAATTAAAAATGCAACTATTGATGCAAACATAGCAAAACTTGTTCGGCGAGTTATTCCGATCCCTACCCCCGTAGTTTCACTAAGTAAATAAAATAAAGGCATCGAAACACATGCAACAATTAAGTATTCAATAGCTAGGTATTGAGGTGGTAAAAAGAAAGGTACTATAAATGATAGTAAACCAGCTAATGACCAGAACGACGCTACAACAAGGATCATATTTTCGATAACTCTCTGCACCTTGTTTTCATCTATCCCCTCTTTTGTCCATTTATATAGAACGGGATGCCACAAGCTAGAGAATATCGAAGTAAGAACTGAAACAACTCCCGCCAGAGCCACAGCTAACGCATAAACACCTAATTCATTAAAGCCTGATAAACTTCTTAGAAAAAAACGATCCATTGTCGTTAACCCCCAATAAGCTAAACCACCTGCAACTAGTGGTAAGCTAAATAGCAACATTTGCTTCAAGAGGACAAAATCTACACTTTTGGTAATAGAAATTAACCATGAATCTCTCGTTAGCCAAGAGAATATAAATAATGAGAAGACAACAGAGAGTGTATTCATCAGCATTAACGTTTTAAATTCTGCAGCCCAGTTTAGTGACATTATTAGAGATATTAATATCAATAAAAATATTTTTGGAGCAATTTGAGTTGCAGAAAAAGCTAAACCACGCTCTTGCATTCGAATCACATGAGCTAAAAAATTTATAAAAAAGGTAGCAAACAAACCTGTGAATAATAAAAAAGTTATTAAGTTAGAATCTATTCCAAATAAGATACTTGAAATCGAAAATGGTAACACTAAAATAAAAAGAGAAATAAAAATCAACAACACAAAACCTGGTATTATACTTAATTTAAGTAACGCAGACTTGTCTTCTTCTTCATGGTATTCACGAACATATGCTTGATGCATAGCTAAACTAAATAATGATACAGCTAAACCAAGAATAACTTGTAACATAGTTAAACGGCCAACATCCTCAACCGAAAAAAACCATGCAACAAAAGGTAAAGTAATTAAGCTCAATATAGCTGCACCAACAGGTCCCATTGAAAATTGTAAAATGGTTTTGGCGTTCAAGCAAAAAACTCCAATGAGACATTTATTACTTTATTTTGATCAGCTTTAATCATTCCATAATACAAAGGTAAGCGTACTAACTTTGAACTTTCTTGCGTTGTGTAATGGTCATGGCCTATAAACCCACCAAATTGCTTACCCGCTGGACTTGAGTGCAGTGGGATATAATGAAAAGGTGTCGTAATATCCTGCGCTTTCATATAACTAATAAATTCACTTCGCTCTTCATTTGAGCTCAATTTTATATAAAACATATGCGCGTTATGCGTTAATGAATCCGGAATATGAGGTAGCTGTTCAGCCTTTAGTTTTAGGCTCAGTTTATTGTAATAACGTTCCCATATTGATAAACGGAAATTATTTATCGTGTCTGCTGCTTCAAGTTGAGCATATAAATATGCAGCTTGTAATTCGCTTGGTAAAAAGCTCGAGCCTATGTCTTGCCATGTGTATTTATCGACAATACCATGTAGGAATTGGCTACGGTTTGTTCCTTTCTCACGTATAATCTCAGCTCGTTCAACTAGCTTAGGGTCATTAATTAAAATAGCCCCACCTTCACCACCCGATGAGTAGTTTTTAGTTTCATGAAAGCTATAACAACCTATATGACCAAGAGTTCCTAGTGCTTTACCTTTATAGGTAGACATTACGCCTTGTGCTGCATCTTCTACTACCCACAAGTCATGTTTTTCTGCGATAGCGAGTATTGTATCCATTTCACAAGCTACACCTGCGTAATGCACGGGTACAATAGCTTTGGTTTTATTCGTAATAGCAGCTTCAATTAATGACTCATCTATGTTCATAGTATCTGAACGAATATCTACAAATATTATCTTTGCACCTCGTAATACAAATGCATTTGCTGTTGATACAAAAGTATACGAAGGCATAATAACTTCATCACCTTCCTTTATATCTATTAATATCGCAGCCAATTCTAATGCAGCCGTACATGATGGAGTTAATAATGCTTTAGCTGTATTAAAATTTTCTTCTATCCAAAATTCGCATTTTTTTGAAAATGGACCGTCACCGCATAACTTATCAGATTGGATAGCTTGCTTGATATAATTCAGTTCATTGCCTGTTTTAGGAGGAATATTAAAAGGGATCATTATTATTTGAACCTAACTCTAAAAAGTTTAAAAGGAATAAGACTCTTATCGTTTTCATCTGACATATTTGTAATTTTTATTAATCCATTCGCACAAATCACAACTGGACACCCATCTTCGATAATTAGAACCTTCCCTATATGCCGCTGTTCTATAGCCAAGTCACTATAAACTTCCGCCGTATGGATTTTAACTATCTCTCCGTTCATAAAACTTTTGGCTGGTTGATATGGTGCACCAAGTAAATTAATCTTATTAGCAATATAGTCTGAATCCCCCTCCCTCCAATCTAGAAAGTAATCTTCAGAATCCAACCAAACACTATAAGATGCATCATTTTCATTTTGCTTTTTACCTATAAGTTCAACTCCAGCAGCCAAATCAGTTAGAACACTGATAGTCAAATCTATATAACAGGATGTGATTTGCCCTATTAATTCACCAACTCGAATAGGATAAGTCACCTCTAATGATCTTTGGGCAATTATTTCCCCTTTATCATACTCCTCAGCCCCAAACAAAGCAGTAACACCAACTTTATCCTCTTTATTTAATGCTGCATTAACCAATGGTGCGAATCCACGGTATTTAGGTAGAAGTGAATCATGAAATATTATCAACTTACTATCTACAACACCTTTTATTAACCAACGCCAACCAATCGCAAATACATAATTATATTCTCGATAATTATGTATTTCAGCTCTGTTATAACTTGTAATTTTTTTTGTTTCGCATAGGTTTTTTATTTCTTTAGAATAATCATTTGTTATAGATTTATCAGTAGCTATTACAACTGTAATTTCTAACAATTCATTAAACCGATTATTTATAATTTCCTCAAGACAAGAAAAACCCTTAAAGCCAAGTAAATTTAATGCTAATTTCATTTTTTATCGACCAATTAAATCAATTAAATACTGGCCATAGCTGTTTTTCATAAACGGCTTTGCTAGCACTTTCAGGTCATGTTTACTTAGCCAACGATTGTTGAAAGCGATTTCTTCTAAGCAAGCTATTTTGTAACCCTGGCGTTTTTCAATTGTTTCTACAAATTGTGCAGCTTCAAGCAAGCTTTCGTGGGTGCCGGTATCGAGCCAAGCAAAACCCCTACCAAGTATTTCAACATTAAGTTTGTTTTGCTTTAAATAAATTTCATTTAAGCACGTTATCTCTAACTCCCCCCTGTCAGAAGGCTTAACTTGTTTTGCTATTTCTACAACTGAATTATCGTAAAAGTATAAACCAGTTACAGCAAAATCAGACTTTGGTCTAGCTGGCTTCTCTTCAATGGAAATAGCCTTTTGGTTCTCATCAAATTCAACGACACCAAAACGCTCCGGATCTTTTACTTGATAACCAAATACAGTCGCCCCTAGCCCGTTTTTAGCGTTCTCAACCGCATGCTTCAACTTAGGTGAAAACCCTTGCCCATAAAAAATATTATCGCCTAGCAATAAGCAAACGTCGTCAGAGCCAATAAACTCTTCACCTAAAATAAACGCTTGAGCCAAACCATCTGGGCTTGGTTGTATTGTGTAACTAAGCTCAACACCAAAGCGTGAGCCATCACCTAACAATCGTTTAAATGACGCTTGATCTTCAGGTGTAGTAATAATTAAGATTTCACGTATTCCCGCTAACATTAATACAGAAAGCGGATAGTAAATCATTGGTTTATCATAAATTGGGAGTAACTGCTTGGATACACCCATAGTAATAGGATAAAGGCGTGTACCGGAGCCTCCGGCAAG